>JACPIG010000072.1 GCA_016188205.1 Candidatus Woesearchaeota archaeon | reverse complement strand
CAGGGCTGGGCAAGGGCAGGCCAGGATGGCATATTGAATGCAGCGCAATGTCTACGAAATACCTTGGGCAGCCGTTTGACATACATACGGGCGGGGTTGACTTAATATTCCCGCACCACGAGAACGAGATAGCACAGTCAGAAGGCGCAGAAGGAAAAAAATTTGTCAATTACTGGATGCACTGCGAGCACCTCATAGTGGACGGCAAAAAGATGGCAAAGTCTCTCGGAAACTTCTACACTCTACGGGATGTCCTTGGGAAGGGCTACAGCCCTGCTGCAATAAGGTATCTGCTCCTGGCAACGCACTACAGGCAGCAGCTCAACTTCACATTTGAAGGGCTTACAGCAGCCACGAATGCTGTTGAAGGGCTTATAGACTTTGTAAGGAGGCTGAAGGAAGTCAAGACTGAAGCCAGAGCTGTAGCAGGCAAGGAATCAGGCAAAGCAGAAGCGGCAATAAAAAAATGTTCAGCGGCCTTTGAAAACGCAATGGATGACGACCTGAACATATCAGAAGCCCTATCTTCTGTCTTTGAGCTTGTGAAGCAAATCAACAGGCTGCTGGCAGAAAACAAGCTGGGCAAAAAAGAAGCTGGAAAAGCAATAAAAGCCATGGAAAGGCTTGACAAGATACTGGGCGTTCTGTGCTACGAGGACGAGAGCCTTGACATGGAAGCTGAGAAGCTGATAAGGAAAAGGGACGAGGCAAGGAAGAGGAAGGACTGGAAAGAGGCAGACAGGATAAGAGAAGACCTGAGCAAGAAAGGCATAATACTGGAAGACACAGCAACAAGCACCAGGTGGAGAAAAACTTTATAAGCTAAGCAAACTGAAAAACACTGATGCACCATGGGAATACCTAACTTCGGAAGGCTGACAGCGCAGCTATTCGGAAACGTTGCAAGGACAGAGCACTTACTGCTTCAGGAATTCAAAGTTAATACGGGCGACAAGCTCACAAAGAAGACAAAGTTTGACATACTCAAGGACACAGGCATAGTAATAATGGGGATGAAACGCGGCAAGGAAAAGCGCTACTCAATCAACATAGGGCTCAAGGCAAAGGTAAAGCCCGGAAGCATGCTTGCCATGGGCACGAACACTCAGCTTAACGAGTTTGAGAGGTATGCGGGGAAGTAGTTATCAAGTTATGCGCATCACCATACATGCGTATTTCTGCAACAGCCTCTTCCAAGCCGATGTGAGAATGGCCTACTAGCATACCATTTACATATACGCCTAACCGCGCTGCAGCAAAAATATCCGCTCTTCTGCCAGTTTTTTCGCCACTTGCGATATCAGCAACTATTTTTCCTTCTATACCACTTACGCGGCTAGTCACGGTTGCTGAAGATGAGCGCAACGAAAGCAAAGAGTAAAGTACTACATCAAGCAGTAGTTCAGGCTCGCCCCTTCTGACATACCGGTCTACAGTTATGCAATCCTTGTAGCCTAGCACAGCAGCAGGATGGCAACCCTCAAACCTGAAGCCACACTCTCTGGCTGCACGCCTTAGTTCTGGAAACAATGGCTTGGCAAGCACCATTTTTATCAGCTCATACATCAATCTTGATTCCTTTCCCCCACTTCAGAGACTTTATGCTGTGGGCGGCAGCAAGGTCTTTTTCTATGTGTTTGAATTTCCCTGGAATCACGGCTGCCTTTACTTCTGCCTTCAAGCTGAGCCCCTTGTCTTTCTTCGCCTTCCAAATTGTGCTGTTAAGCCCCTCTATGTCCGCAGTTGAGAATTTCATCTTTGCCCTCTTTGCCCCCTTAACTGGCTTCGGGAACTCCTCAAAGTGTATGTCAGTGTTTCTAAGCTGGCTGTAAATTGAGTATGTAACCATTGGTATTACAGGAGCAAGCAGCTTAAGGACTGTGTCAAGGCACTTATGCAGGGTGAAGATGGCTGCTTTCTGCTCATCTTCCGGGAACCTGCCATCAGTGTTGTATGCGCGGTTCTTGACAAGCTCCATGTAATGCGAGGCAAATGTTTCCCAAATGAAGTGCCTTATTCTTATGACAGGGTTGTGGAAGTCGTACTTCTCGTACTGCTTTACAGCGTAAGCGGATATTGAGTCCAGCTCGCCCAGAATCCACTGGTCAAGCGGCTGAAGATTTGCCTCGCCAACCTTGCCGTCTTCGCTGTATGGGAACATGGATATGAACCTTGCGACGTTCCAAAGCTTCACAATCGTCTTGCCAGCCCCTTCAATGCGCTCAAACGAGCAGCGAAAATCGGTTGTAACGAGGTTGCCTTCCACCGCACACCAGAGACGGAAAGGCTCTGCGCCATGCTTATTGAGTATTTCCTGAGGATCAAGAACGTTGCCCTTGCTCTTGGACATCTTAAAACCGCCCTCGTCAACAACGTGGTAATTAATCCACGCATCCCTGAAAATCATCTTACCTGTAAGAAGGTAGCACTTAAGCAGGGTGTAGAAAAGCCAAGTCCTTATGATTTCCTTGCCCTGCGGGCGAAGGGTGCACGGGCTGCTTTTTTTGAAAAACGCGTCGTCCCTTGAATACTTCAGGATGTAGAGAGGCGTGTTGGAGCTGTCAAACCATGTGTCCAAAACCCGCTCTTCGCCAACGAACTCTGAGCTGCCGCACCTGCACTTTTCAACAGGCGGCTTCTCCCTCCATGGCTGGTAATAACGACCTTTTGGAGGGACAATTACTGAGCCGCAGCCCTTGCAATACCAAAGCGGAATCTCTGTTGCGTAATACCTACGCCTTGAAACAGGCCAGTCTATAGAAACAGCGCCAATCCAGTCAAGCATAATCTGCCTGCTGCTGTCGGAATAGAAGTTGAGCTTTTTGGCAAGAGAAACCATCTTTTCCTTAAAATCAAGCTGCTTCACATAGAACTCCTTCATTGATATGAATT
The DNA here is from genome assembly GCA_016188205.1 of Candidatus Woesearchaeota archaeon. Lineage (GTDB taxonomy): Archaea > Nanobdellota > Nanobdellia > Woesearchaeales > UBA10216 > JACPIG01. Next base: position 14,866 of record JACPIG010000072.1, on the reverse strand, counting down.
CTATGGGCTCCTTGCTGCGCTCGCACACAGGAGTCCTGTGGTTTGTCTGGGTTTGCTTGACAAGCAGCCCATCTGCCCTGAGCTTTTCAATAATCGCCTTTTTTGCCTCAGAAACCTTCATGCCAGCAAGAAAGCCGGCATTGCTGTTCATCCTTCCGTCAGCGTCAATTGCGATGACAGGCTCAAGCTTCATCTCGCGGAAAAACCTTATGTCAACAGTGTCGCCCATAGAGCACATCATCACAAGACCAGTGCCCTTCTCCATGGAAGCAGAAGGATGTGCCCTTATCGGCACTTCCTTATTGTAAAGAGGCGTTAAAGCTGTCTTGCCGTCCAGACGAGAATGGCGGCTGTCTTCAGCATGGAATATAACCATGGCACAGGAGCATATGAGCTCCGGCCTGGTTGTGCCGATAATTATCTTCTCCCCGGTTTCCTTTACCGTAAATATTACGTCATTAAAGCTCGTGGGCAAATCAGCATACTCTATATCAGCATCGGCCAAGGTTGTCTGGCAGCCAGGGCAGTAGTTGTTTATGCGCTCGTCCTCGTAAATAAGCTTCCTGTTCCACAGGTCAATAAACGTTTCCTGAGTAAGAGCGCGGTAATCAGCGCTGTCAGTCTCATAAACCTCACCTATGCCTGTGCCGCGCTTCCACGAATTAAAGCCAATCCCGAGGCGCTGGAAAGAATTGACTGATATGCCGCCTGCCTCTTCAAGAACTTTCCTGCACAATTCAATAAACTTCTCGCGCGAAACATCACCAAGCTTTACCCCGTACTTCTTCTCAGCAGCCACCTCAATAGGCAAGCCGTTGTTATCCAGCCCAAGAGGAAAAAGCACGTTACAGCCGGACATCCTCCTGAACCTTGCAAACATGTCCATAAGCGAATAAGTCGTGGCATGGCCTATGTGAATCGGCGTGTTCAGGTAAGGAGGAGGCGTGTCAATGGAATAAACCGGCTTTTGGCTTGACTTGTCAAACCTGTACGGCTCCTCAGCAACCCACCTCTCACAGATTGCAGCCTCAGCTTCCTTTGTCCATGACTTTTCCCTAATCAGGAGCTCCATGCACGAGAGGGCTGGAGAGAGTTATTTAAATATTGTGATGGTGCGGCTTTAAATTACTCATATAAAGAAAAAAGAAAAATCCAGTTGACACTCACCCGGTTATTTCAATCTCAAAATTGCTTTCTTATGCTTCTCAAATGTTACAGGGTCAACATAGCCAAATACGCCCTGAAGGTCATTCCTGAATTGGACAGAAGTTACCTTGGCTTTAACCTTATTTAATGCCTTTTCAAAATCACGCCTTTTTGAAATTTCTTCCTTAATCCAATTCTTATCATTTGCATTTTGCATCAGCATGAAAACATCCCTGATGTCAGGCAGCCTTGCGCAAATTATCTTCATGACAATCAGTGCGTCTATGCTGATGATGCGCAATTTCAATGCTTCGGCTATTGTTTTTCCCCTTAGCTGCCTGATTCCTGAATTATCAAAAACCCACTTGGAACTGAAACTGCAACCTGTTTGCCTGTCAAACACCTCTCCAATCAAGACATCCATACTTACCTTAAAATCCTTATCAATCTGCTTTTCATACCTCACAAATTTACCGTCATAGGAAATGCTTTTATCCAATTTGACTTCACTATAGCCTGATTTGCCAAGCTCTGAGCCGATTTTCCTGGAAACAGCATGATCCCCAACAACAATATCACAATCCACTGAGAAGCGAGGCAGCGCGTAAGCATTTACTGCATAGCCGCCAATCACTGCAAACCGGCAAGCCTTAATCTGTTTAAGCGCTTCAAATATCTCCTTTTCCCTAAGCTGCAACAGGCCCATATTTATCCTTCATATAGTTATAGGCATATGAGTACATCTCATTCTCCCTGGCGGTTTTTATTGTTTCACTCAATGGTTCCACCATTAATGACCCTTTTTTTGCAGAATGAAATGTTTTGACAGGAACCAATATGACAAATTCCCCCACTGCTGAGCCCTGCCCAATATAATTCGGAATATCCCGCTTATTAAAGAATTCCTTCCAATACCTTATGTCCCCCTTTAATATCTTGATAAAGTAGGGGGACCTCCCGATGCCCCTCTGGACATACGAATAATCTGACCAGATTTCAACGGCGGACAAATTAGTGAACGCATAAGGCCTTGCTGCTTCCTTCATTAACTCAGGCACTTTAAACTCCAATAAGCCCTTCATAACATTATCAGGGCTCACGCACTTATAGCTATCCCTGCTATCCTTCACAATCCATCCGGACTTCAACAACAATGCAAAAATCTTCTTTCTCATTGATTGCCCAACTATCCAATCCAATTCAGACTGCATAAAAGGTTCTCGTGAGCCATGCCTTGAATAGAACAAGGCATAAGCTCTCAAGCAATATGGGGGGATTTCGCTTATCATGATTAAAACCTTAGTTACCTATTAGGTAACTAACTAATATATAAATGTTTCGCGAGGTGCTCCAAACAGGTGCAAGAAAAAAGGCGCCACTACCGTGCACAGAACTCATCCCTTAGGCAGCACTTCGTCACCGGCAACAGTGTTGAAGGCAATCTCCCTGTACTCGTAATTGCTGTTGTTGAACTGAACTTTTACTGGCATGCCGTAAACAGTGTCAAGCCACATGGTGCCGTTCATGCCTTTGGCGTCCTCAAAAACAATGACTGCTGTCTTTCTCTGGTAAAGAAGCTCGTAATTCCTCAGCTTTGCACTGCTTATTGAGCTGGCAAAATCAGAAGGCGCAGGCCGGTAATACTCCTCAAAATTAACGCCGAGAGAGCCCTTATTTGTGCAGCTTACGCTTTCACAGTAAGCAACAGCTGACTTTTTATCCAAATCAAGGTAAACAGTATCGTATGTGTTGCTGTCAGCCAGCTTTGACAGGGTGCCAAGGTAAAGCCTTGCCTTGCTGCCAAGAATCCTGAACTCAAGGCCAAAGCCCGGGTTTGGAGGACCATAATAAAGGTATCTATAGCCTTTTACCTTGCTCCGCTTGTCAAGAACCCCCTGAACTTCATCGTCAATAATGGCAGGCTGCTTTTCCACCACCACAGGAGGAGCTGGCGCAGGGCTTGCTTCAGGCTTTGCTTCAGGCTTTATTTCAGCCCCAGGCTTGACTACCGGCTGTTCTTTTGCCTTGCCGCAGCCGGCAGCAAAAAGAAGCATAAAAATAATCGCCAGTATGAAAAAAAGCCTCATAAGAGCTTATTTGCACACCAATTATTTAAAAGTTTTGCATTCTGCCGCAATAACAATATAAACTACTGACAATTACACAGGCACATGAGCGGCGAGACATGGACAAGGAAGTATGCGCCGAAAAGCGGCAAAGACGTGATGCAGGGAGCTTATTTAACCCTTAAGGAATACGTGCTTGGCTACAGGAAGCAGAGAGCCAAGGCAGCAATACTGCAGGGGCCAACAGGGTGCGGGAAGACAAGCAGCGTATATGCACTGGCGAACGAGCTTGGATATGAGGTTTTGGAGCTGAACGCGTCTGACTTCAGGAATGAGGATGCAATAGAGTCCATAGCAGGCAGCGCGTCAAAACAGCTAAGCATTTTCGGCAGGGGAAAAATAATACTCATAGACGAGATTGACGGCGTCTCAGGACAGCAGGACAGGGGAGGGATGGGTGCCATATTGCTGATAGCGGAAAAATCAAGCTTCCCTGTAATAATGACTGCAAACGACCTGTCTGACAAAAAGTTTCAGGCGTTACGGAGAAAGTCGCTGCTGATACTGTATGAGGCGCTCACATACCAGCAGGTCTACGCAGAGCTGAAGAACATATGCGAATGCGAATCAATAACGCATGATGAACAAACCCTGAAGAAGCTGGCACTAAGGGCAAAAGGCGACCTGAGAGGCGCAATAAACGACCTGCAGGCACTTAGCCAGGCAACAAGAAGCATATCTTCTCAGGACGTGGATGAGCTCTCTGACAGGGACAGGGAAGCAAGCATCACAGAGGCGCTGCTCAAGATAGTCAAGGGCACAGACATAAAAGTTGCCGCTTCAGCCTTTGAAAACGTTGGCGAGGAGCTTGACAAGTGCGCAATGTGGATTGACGAAAACCTGCCATACGAATACCTGCATGGAAAGGAACTGAAAAAAGCCTATGACAGCCTTTCCAGAGCAGACGTGTTTACAGGAAGGATAAGGAGGTGGCAGCACTGGCGCTTTCTGGTATACATAAACGCGCTGATATCAGCAGGAGTTGCCATATCAAAAAGGGAGAGGAACAGGAGCGTAGTTCAATACAAGCAACCCTCAAGACCTCTAAAGATATACATAGCAAACTCAAAATACGCGAAGAAACACTCAATCGCCGACAAGATAGCGGAAAAAACAAAATGCTCGTCAAGAACAGCGATGCATGGGTACCTTCCATACATGAAACTAATATTCGCGAACAGCATAGAGGCTGCGGACGCTATTTCGGAAGAGCTTGAGCTGAGCTACGACGAGAAGGAGTGGCTGAGGAGATGATTAGGGCTTATAGGCAGAATATTGAATATGGCCAGTGCTTTCCATGCGCACAACAGCTTTCCATCCCCTAACATCAAATCTGGCAGTCATTACTCTGTAAAGAGGTTCATCAGGATTCAATTGGGCATCTCTTGTTTCCCACACCAGATCTCCTGGCATGTTTATGAACAGAGCGGCAGGAAGCTCAGCCATTCCATCGTATGACAAGTCAGTCCTTATCCAGGTTATTATGCCTCTCTTCCAGCTCTTTGTTTCGCCTACAAAGCCCGCAAGCCCGGCAGGCATAACTTTCCCTCTCTCATTAAGATTATATTGCAGGTTCACATTAAATCTGAACGCCCTCAACTCGCCCAGGCGGTTATACATCCAATCAAAGTCCGTACTAATGTCGTCAGGGGCTGTGCTTGGGAACCCGACTGAAAACGTGTAGTCATTGAGATAGCCGCGAACGATTCCCGTTTCCCTTCGATATTCAGCTTCCTTCTCCTCTGTTGCAATAAATTCATCAATGGACTTTTCTGCTGACTTATCCGCTGCTTCTAAAATACGGGCTCGCCCCCTATTCAGCCGTTCAGAGCTAAACAGGACAGGCTTAACATATTCCTGCAACCTCGCAGGAAAGTCACTCACAAACTTCTCAGTCAACTCCTGCTGCGACATAACAGCCAGGACGTAAGGTGTTGGAGATGGCGGCGCAGAAAAGCGCGGCTGCCTCGGAGCTTCAGGAGCACAGGCGACAAAAAAGACAGCAGCAGCTAATGCCGGAGCCGCATACCGAAACCCCCCTGTTGCCATTACCACTCCCCATGTCAGGGAGCTTGCACAAATATAAAAAGATTCTGCAGGCAAAGCAAAAACAATTTAAACACGCATACAAGAACAATGCTCATGAAGCTTACAATAGACGAGCTTTCCGTCTTCTGCAAGAAGAAGGGATTTATCTACCCGAGCTCAGAGATTTACGGAGGAATGTCAGGGTTCTTTGACTACGGGCCCCTTGGAGTTGAGCTGAAAAACAGCATAAAGGCAGAATGGTGGAAAGCGCACGTGCACGACAGGGATGACGTAGTTGGCATAGACGGCTCAATAATAACAAACCCGAAGGTCTGGGTGGCATCAGGGCATGTCGGAAGCTTCACAGACGCAATACTTGAGTGCGGCAAATGCGGCAGCAAGACAAGGGCAGACCACTTCATAGAAGACAAGCTCAAAATGGACACGGCAGGACTGCCCCTTGAGCAGATAAACAGCATAGTGAAGAGCCACAAGCTGAAATGCGGCAAATGCGGCTCTGCTTTCAAGGACGCAGCAGGCTTTAATCTGATGTTCCAGACAAATGTAGGACCTGCAGAAGGCTCAACCTCATACCTGAGGCCTGAAACAGCGCAAGTCATATTTGCAGACTTCAGGCAGGTAACAGACACAACAAGGATAAAGCTGCCATTCGGAATAGCACAGATAGGCAAGGCATTCAGGAACGAGATAAGCCCGCGCGACTTCCTTTTCAGGTGCAGGGAGTTTGAGCAGATGGAGATGGAATACTTCGTAAGCCCGGACCAGGCAAACAGCTGCCCATATGTAAACGAGGTCCTGGACTACGAGCTGCTTGTGCTGAGCGCAGAGATGCAGCAAAAGAAGCACGCCGCGAAAAAGATGAAAATCAGGGAAGCACTTGACAAAAAAGTAATCAAAACCCAATGGCACGCATACTGGCTCGCGTTTGAGCACAAATGGTTTTCAAGTTTGGGCATAAGCCATGACAACATGAGGATAAGGCAGCACTTTGACGAGGAAAAAAGCCACTACGCGCTTGACACATGGGACATAGAATACAATTTCCCTTTCGGCTGGAAAGAGCTTCAGGGAATGGCAAACAGGACAGACTACGACCTAAGCCAGCACATGAAGCACTCAGGAAAGGACTTAAGCTACTACGACGAGGAAAAAAAGGCGAGAGTAACGCCTCATGTGGTTGTTGAGCCATCACAGGGAGTTGAAAGGGCATTCCTGGCGTTTGTCAACGAGGCATACAATGATGACAAGGAAAGAGGCAACATCGTGCTTAAACTTCATCCGAAGCTTGCGCCATACAAAGCGGCAGTTTTTCCACTTGTTTCAAACAAACCTGAACTGACCAGCAAGGCAAAAGAGGTTTATCTTTCAATCAAGCCGGAATTCAACATATACTGGGACGCATCAGGCTCAATAGGAAGAAGATACGCAAGGGCAGACGAGACAGGAGTTCCTGCATGCATAACAGTCGACTTCAAGACGCTTGAAGACGACACTGTAACTGTGCGAAGCAGAGACACGACAAAGCAGGAAAGGGTGAAGATAAGCGAGCTGAAAAAGGCTTTAACAGACTTCTTGAACAAAAAATAGAGGACTTTGAATAAAACTGATCGGAACTAAACCGTGTTCCTGTCCATGACATCCAGGTATTCCGTGACAGCCTCTTCAAGCCTGCCAATAGCCATGTTTGTAAGCCGCCTCTTCTGAATATCAGAATAAGGAGCTTGCTCAGAGCCAGGCATAAATGGGCTCACAACAGAAACCCGAACATAGTGCTGCCTGTAAGGAACAGGAAACTGGCCAGGAACGCCATACCACCGCATGCCAACCTCAACCCACACATCTTCGTCCACCTGCATGTCCATCGTATGCTTCAGGACTACCTGGACAAGCGTTTCAAACTCTGCCTCAAGCCCCTTTCTCACGTAAAACAGAACCTCAGCAGGCTCGTCACGGACAATGCCAAGCTTCCTGTCAAAACCAAAATGGCCATGGCAGCTTGAAGCCGTCTCTATGTAAGGCACCTCATTCAGCAGCCTAACCAAGCCGCGAACCCCCTGGTCGATTCCTCTGTGCCTTCTCACAGGAGCATTAGCTATCATATCCAAGCATAAATTGCGGCTTATTTAAAATATTTTCACATATAGAGAACTGCGCAGGATATGTGACTTATGTGCGCAGTTCTAATCTGGTAAACTGCGCGTCAAAGTGTCACATAAGCCATGCAGTTTACCATATCTTTAAATACGCGCTTATTTGCCCTTACTTTGTTCGGGGCTGTAGTGTATCATCACTGATGTGATGGACACTACACCCCCTTCACTACGTTTGGGGCTGTAGTGCAACTTGGCTAACACACGACCTTCGGGAGGTCGTAATCGGGGTTCAAATCCTCGCAGCCCCATAGCACAGGTAATGTCAAGTAATGTGTCTTGAAAATAATGGTGCGACGCTTTGCCTTCGGCAAAGCTCCAGACACAAGTTAGAGCAAAGCTCTAACTGTGCAGTTAAGCCAAAGGCTTAACTTGCAGCCCGAAGGGCGCAACCCCAGTCTGGCGCACCACTTACGACTAAGGACGAAGCGCCAGAGTAAAGTGGCTGGCGAGGGGTACTTGCGAGTGAGCTCGTGTGCTCACTCGCTCACAAGTCACGGGGATGCCCCCTACGGGGTGCCGAGAGCCTTCACCGTAGTGAAGGCGTCCAGCCATTTTTGACACTTAATTTGAAAGCACCCATAGCACTAAAACAGGCTTTCCGCCAATTCACAAGCCGAATGCGGGGGTGGCAGAGCCTGGCCAAATGCGCAGGCTTCAGGAAAAGCATTGGACAAGCCTGTCCCTTAGAGCCCTTCAGGGCGAGGAATGGGTACGAGGGTTCAAATCCCTTCCCCCGCATACAAATAGAAAGCAAACAGAAAACAAACACTGAAAAGGTGAATGCTAATGATACAGGTAAAGGACTTGGTGCCAAAGCAGGGCAACGTGGACATAGAGCTGGAGATAGTTGAGCTGGGAATAGTCAGGGAGTTCAGCAAGTTCGGAAAGACCGGGCGGGTTTTGACAGCGATAGCACAGGACAGCACAGGAAAGGTAAACCTGACACTCTGGAACGAGCAGATAGAGCTTGTCAATGCAGGCGACAAAATAGTGATGAAGAACTGCTACGTCAACGAGTGGCAGGGCGAGAAGCAGCTCTCAACAGGAAGAAATGGCACCATAGAAGTTATAAAGGCAGAGAAGAAAAAGGGAAAATAATTTAAATCAAGCCTCAGGACACTCATTCCTGAGGGACCTTAGCTCAGCCTGAGAAGCTAGCAGCTTCGGCTTAGGAGAGCACATGCCTTTGGGCAGCTCAATACGCTGAAGCCGTAGGTGTCCTGGGTTCAAAAGCGGTATCTGTTGCAGTTGCAATAGTATCCCTGAATGTCCCAGAGGTCCCACTTCTTTTTTTGGGAAAAATTAAATACTGGCACTTGCCAAAGCGCTTCTGCAATGAAAAAAAAGCCAAACTCCCCTGCAGAGCCTGACAAAAAAACAGTGCTTGTATTCTGCGCGCATTCTGACGACCAGGTATTCGGCCCGGGAGGCACGATGGCGAAGTATGCTGCAAAGGGCTATGACGTGATAAACATCGTTTTCTCATACGGCGAGCTTTCGCACCCGTGGATGAAGAGGAGGGTAACTGCAGAGATAAGGCAAGCTGAGGCAAAAGAGGCTGACAAGATAATAGGGGGCAAGGAAGTCCTGTTCCTCGGCATAAATGAAGCATCGTTTGCAAAGGAGGCGCAAGCCGACTGGGTGAAAGACAAGCTGGCTCACATGATAAGCCACTACAAGCCCTTAAAGATATTCACGCACTCAATAGACGACATGCATCCTGCCCACAAGGCTGTGCACAAAACAGTAACCGGAGTGCTTGAAAAGATAAACTACGAATGCGACACATACGCCTTTGACGTCTGGAACCCGCTAAACCTCAGGGGAAGAAGCGAGCCGAAGATGTATGTAGACATAACAGACACATTCAAGCTAAAGCTTAAAGCGCTCCGCTGCTTCAGAAGCCAGTGGATGACCATGATATTCCTGCTATGGAGCGTCTACTTAAGAGCAGTCATAAACGGGCTTGACTCAAGGCACAAATACGCGGAAAGGTTTTACAAGGTGAGATAAGAAATGTTGAGTCAAGTTAAGTGCCAAAAGAAGGTGCAAGCAACAACAATGGCTGGACGCTTTTGCTGCGGCAAAAGCTCTCAGCACCCCGAAGGGGGCAACCCCCGCTTCGCCAGCATTGTTGCTTGCACTCGCTAAATTACGACTTTCACAGCTTACAAAAGGCATCTTGCATGAAGAAGACAAAAATGAAAAAACTGCTGATAGCGACTGACAGCTTCCTGCCAAGGTGGGATGGAATAGCGAGGTTCCTGAACGAAATAATACCGAAGCTTGCGGCGCATTACGAAATAAAAGTCATTGCGCCAAACTTTGAAGGCGAGTTCAAGGAATACATAGACGTGGAAGTAATAAGAGTGCCCCTAAGCAGGCTGATGGTTGCCGATTACCCTGTTCCGAAGCCGTCATACAAGGAAGTGAAAAAGCACGTAAAGGAAGCGGACATAGTGTGGACGCAGACTATAGGGCCAATAGGGGCGATGGCGATAATGTCTGCGAGCAGAGAGAAGAAGCAGATTATTGCCTATATACACTCAATAGAATGGGACCTTTTTCCAAGAAGCCTGAGGACAATGGGAGTTGTCAAATGGCTCGTGCACAAGTCAGCATCACTCATAACAAGGCACCTGTACAACAAGTGCACGCTGCTGCTTGTGCCGTCAGCAGAGGTCGCAGAGCTCCTTGACAGGAAAGGCATAAGAGTGCCGAAAAAAGTTGTCCACATGGGAACAGACACAAAGCTTTTCAGCCCTCCGGAAAGCAAGGCAAAGGCAAAAGAGGCAATAGGCATAATGCCTAATACTCTGGTAGTTGGATTTGCAGGCAGGATAGGGCTTGAGAAGGACCTTGAAACCCTTTACAGGGCGTTCGGCAGAATTCACAGGAAGCATGAGGCGCTGCTGCTGATAGTCGGGCAGGACATGAAAGGCATAACAAAGAGATTCCATGCCAACCCCAAGGTGAGGCTTGCAGGGGCAACAAACAACATAGCTCCTTATCTTCAGGCAATGGACGTATATGTTCTTTCCTCGCTGACAGAAACATCATCCCTGTCAACAATAGAGGCAATGAGCTGCGGAGCAGCAGTCATAAGCACGCCTGTGGGCAGCGTCAAGGAATACATAAAGGAGGGATTCAACGGAATGTTCTTCCCAAAAAAGGATTCATACACACCCGCCAAAAAAATTGATACAGTGCTCAAAGACGGGTTCCTGAGAAAGCGGCTGGGCGAAAACGCCAGAAGGACAATCATAAACCGGTTCTCATGGGACAAAACGGTTTCTGAGCTGAGGGAGGTGTTTGATACTATCTGAAATTATGGTAAAGTTCTCTATATTTTTAACCCCATTCCGCTTAAAATCTCGGTAAGGTATCTCTCTGCTTCCTGAACTTCAGGTGTTTGACGCCATTCGGCATCAAGATGCTCTTCTAACGTGCCTTTAAGGGCATGAGGCTCATACTCCAAAATTCTTCCATATACCGCAGGAAGAAAACTTTCCAGTTGCGCAGCAACAAACGCCTCATCGGCACCGCTTAGAGGAACAGGTATTGAAGGACGTATGGCTCTCAATCTGTTGTCAGGATGAAGATTGGCAATATACTTATGGTTAAGCGACATGTGGCTTGACAAAGCATAAGGAGCAAGCCTCCAATAACCCCCTAATAGGTGCGTTCGGATTTCTCCACCTTGAGAAACCATCAGGACAAGATACCTCGCAGTGGCTGAATGGGCTTTGCCTGTATGCGGATTAACAACAGGCTTCCCCGGAACAAATTCCTGCACTGTAACACTTACCGCTTCTTTATGTGCAGCAAAGCCAAGATCAAGATAAGGGTCATCAACCAAAAAAGCATTAGAAGTTTTTTTAACTGCATCATACCATGCAGGCATTTTCCCATTCATCAGCTCATCAAGCTCCATTATTTCCACTGCGTGGGCATTAGACCGTCTTTCGGGCTTTACAACGACGTATCGCCCATCTATGCCCAATGGGGGAACTGGACTTTCTAAGTCCATTTTCTTAAGTGCGTAACGGGCTCTTATGCTCATCAAATCCCTTGTTACAGGTATGTTCGCATCATCAAAAAGTATTCTCAGGTTTTCCTTGAACATCAGCGTCTCTATGCCGGGAGAATTAGCCAGCATAACCCTGCCTTCATCAAAAACTTCCCTGTGATCCGAATAAATCACAAGTCCGGGGAACAACATTCTCCGAACAGCCAGAGGAGTCCTGTCAAAAAGCACTGCATCTGCATTTCCCCATGAAGCCCTGGGCAAATCCTGTGCACCTTCTTCAGCCTTGCTTTGATGCCACATGGAAACAAAGTTTCTCCATAAGGAACGCCCTAAAGATTCGTGCCCTGCTTCATTAAGCCAGTTTGGATGAACCCATTCTCTTGGAAAATCCGCAGAAAGATAGCTTAAAGGCATTGAAGCCTCATCACTAAGCCCTGGATTTCCATGAAAAACGCGGTTGCCATGCCAGGCTGAATACTCAAGAGCTTTCCAGATTCTATAATATTCTTCACTTTTCCAGCTTATGTGCTGAAAAGACTCTCCGTCAGCTATGCTCCCGCCCAAAACATAAACAGGCAGGCCAAAAGGCTTTAAAGCCGCTTCCAAGCTGGCGACTATCCGAGCGTCTGTACCGTTGGCCTGCGCATACCCTTTTATGCCTGAATTGGCGCCATTCACTTCCAAAATAACAAGCCCGCCGTCTTCTGTTAATTTCAGGTCAAGACCAAAAAGAGCTATGCTGTCACGAACAGGCGCCTTTGAATCCATGCCTATAGGGTGATTATGAAGCCATTATATATTTTATGTTTTTAGATTTGAGCTTCTAAGCCTGTATCCACTAGCTGATTCATTGGCTGCAAATTCTGCATGAAACGGTAGTAAAGAGGCTCTATACGTGTTTGTGGCTCATAAACAAGAAGCCGCAAGTAAACTTCTGGAAGAGCTCTTATCAGATTCTCTACAACCAAAACCTCATCAGCATCGCTTAAAGGGATAGGAATTGCATCTCTTGTTTCTCTTCCCGGATTTATGGCTTTAAGATTAGCGATGTGCTTGTCATTAAGCGATACATGACTTGCCAATGGAAAGGGAGCAAGGCGCCAATAGCCACCTATCAAGTGTGTGCCAATTTGCCCGTTACTGGAAACCATCAAAACAAGGTAACGCATGGTTGCAGAGTGGGCTTTTCCTGTAGAAGGGTTAACAACAGGCTTTCCAGGCACAAATTCCTGAATAACAAATTTTCCTGCCTTTCTACGCAACACCTCTCCGCCGTAGTCTTGGCCTATAAAGTCCATTTCAAATGAGTGTTTGGTTAAATCTTCATTCCAAGATGGCATCTTTCCATTCAACAAATCTTCAAGCCGCATTATTTCTACATAATACCCATGCGCCTCTGTTTCAGGCTTAACAACAACATACTTGCCACGCATATCATACTGCACTCTTCTGCCTGTCGCCTTCCTTATTGACTGGCTACTATGAATGCTCTCTGCGCTTAACATCAATGGAAATGGCAAAATTTTGTGAAATAACACGGGATGGCTGGATTTGTTATGAAGTAAGGCTTCAATTCCTGGAGAGTTCGCCAGCATAACAGAGCCTTCGTTGAAAACAGGACGGTGCCCATTGTAATAAGGAACGCCCTGAAGCCCATCCGTATCTACTGACAAAATTGTTCTGTCAAAGAGTATTGCCTCAGCCTGTCCCCATGAAGCAGGAGGCTCTGGTCTTTCTCTTCTAAAAAATCTGCGCCATGACCTTGGTCTAATTGAAGCATGAACCCACTTAAGCGGGAAGCCATAAGGCAGGTAATAAAAAGGGTTTAGTCGAAAGAATGTTCTATTACTAATATAAGCATTCAACATCCGAGCGTATTGTTCAGATGGAAAACCAAAATTATTGAAAGAATTTTCATCAGTTAAAGGCAGCCCTATAACATTAACAGGAAGGCCATATGGTTTTAGTGCGGCTTCCAGATTAGCAGTAATCTGAGCATCCGTTCCATTGGCCTGTTTATAGCCATTAATTCCTGACCTTGCGCCATTGGCTTCCAGAACAACCAGGCGGTCATCATCTGTAATCTTGAAATCAAGACCAAGCAGCGTTATACTGTCACGAATTCCAGGCATAAAGCCGGGAACTTGCCGCATTATATAAAGCTATTTTTCCCTTTTTCTGTTTGCCTATAACATCGCCCTTGAGGCAGTCGTGATAACAGCAGCCGGCGCAAGAAGGGCGTTGTATGAGCCTATAGCTGCTTCATCACACCTTCAAACTCACAACATTGCTTATGCCGTGCTCGTCCATGCTGATGCCGTAAAGGGTTGAGGCGGATGTGAGGACGTTGTCGTTGTGGGAAATCACTATGTACTGAGCCTTGTCAGAATACTTCTTTATCAGCTGGGAGAGCTTCTCGGAGTTCTTCTTGTCAAGAGCCGCGTCAACCTCGTCAAGGATGTAGAAGGATGCGGGGTGGTATTCCTGTATTGCGAATATCAGGGCAAGCGCTGTCATTGACTTCTCTCCGCCTGACAAGCCGCGGATGTCAAGGAACTTTTCGCCGGACAGGTTAACCCTTATGCGGACTCCTGACTCAAAAAGCTTTGCTTCGTCCTCTATGAGAAGCCTTGCATCCCCCTTAGTGGACAAGTCCCTGAATATGCGCGTGAAGTTATCGTTGACTGCGGTGAAGGTGTTCATGAACAGCTCTTTCTTCTTAACCTCTATCTCATTCATAAGGTTAAGGACATCCACTTTCTCCCTGGCAAGAAGGTCCTTTTTCTCCAGAAGCGAGTTGTACTGCTTCTCCACATCATCATAAACCTCAAGCGCCTTAAGATTCACGTTTCCCATCTCCGCGATTGAGCGCTCAGACCTGTAAATCATCCCCTTGAGGCTGTCTTCAGACGCCTCTTCAAGAAGCCTGACGTCGCTGAACTGCTCAAGCTCGCGCCTCAGCCCTGCGATTTCAGCAGCAACCTCAGCGTTCTTCAGGGAGATGTTATTGAGCTTTACTTCTGTCGTGTTTATCTGCTCCTCCTTCCTTATTGTCCTCTCCTCTATTTTCTGCATCTCCTCGGCAAGCCTTGACTTCTCGGCAAAAAGCTCGCGGTATTTTTTCTGGAATGAAGCTGATTTTTCCTCAGCTTCCCTCAGAAGCTTCCTGTCAGAGCTTATCTTTTCCGTGAGCGAATACCTTTCCGAGCTGAACTGCTCCTCCTCCCTGTCAAGCTGCTTAAGTATGGACTCTATCTTGCCCTTCTCCTGCATTAGAAGGTCGTTTATCTGCAGCTCGGAGTTCTTGACCTGGTTGTCCATCTGAACAGTCTCCTCTATAAGCTGCTGCCTTTTCTGCTCAA
>JACPIG010000002.1 GCA_016188205.1 Candidatus Woesearchaeota archaeon | reverse complement strand
GGCATGGACAAGATGCTTGTTGATTCCCTTGGCGATGTTGTAATTACCAATGACGGCGTGACGATTCTTGAGGAGATGAGCATTGACCATCCTGCTGCCAAGATGATTGTTGAAGTGGCAAAAACCCAGGAGGATGAGGTTGGCGATGGGACAACTACTGCTGTTGTGATTGCCGGCGAGCTTCTGAAGCAGGCTGAGGACCTTATTGACAAGGAGATTCATCCAACTGTCCTTGCGCGCGGATACAGGATTGCTGCTGAGAAGTCTCAGGAAATCCTTAACTCAATCGCAGAGCCTGTGGCTGAGAACGACGACGACATTTTAAGAAAGATTGCAATGACCGCGATGACAGGAAAGGGCGCTGAGCAGGCGAAGGAAACGCTTTCAGGCATTTCTGTCCAGGCTGTGAAGGCGGTCATGGAGAAGGAAAACAGCAAGCTGCTTATTGACACTGAAAACGTGAAGATTGAGAAGAAGGTTGGCGGCTCAGTTGAGGACTCTGAGCTTATTCAGGGCATTGTTCTTGACAAGGAAAAGGTGCATCCGAGCATGCCGCGCTCTGTAAAGGGAGCGAAGGTTGCTCTGCTTGATGCCGCTATTGAAGTCAAGAGCACCGAGATTGAGGCGAAGATTCAGGTTAGCGACCCTGCGCAGATGCAGGCTTTCATTGACATGGAAGAAAGGATGCTAAGGGAGAAAGTCGACAAGGTTGTTTCTGCCGGCGCGAATGTTGTTTTCTGCCAGAAAGGGATTGATGACCTTGCGCAGCATTTCCTTGCGAAGAAGGGCATATACGCTGCGAGAAGGGTGAGCAAGAGCGACATGGAAAAACTGGCAAGGGCGACAGGCGCAAAGATTGTAACGAGCCTGAAGGACCTTAGCAGCTCTGACATTGGGTTTGCAGGCGTTGTTGAGGAGGCAAAGGTTGGCGATGAGAGCATGACTTATGTCAGGGAGTGCAAAAACCCCAAGTCAGTCACTATTCTTATAAGGGGCGGGACTGAGCATGTTGTTGACGAGATTAAGCGCGCGATGGAAGATGCGCTTGGCGACGTGGCATCTGCGCTCAGGACAGGGAAGGCTGTTTCAGGGGCAGGGGCTGCTGAGATTGAGCTGGCACGCAGCTTAAGGAAGTTTGCAGAGTCGCTCAGCGGAAGAGAGCAGCTGGCTGTGCTCGCATTTGCAGAGGCTGTTGAGATTATCCCGAGGACTCTTGCTGAGAACTCGGGGCTTGACCCTATTGATGTCATGACTGAGCTCAAGGCAGCGCATGACAAGGGCAGGAAGTCTGCGGGAATTGATGTTTTCACAGGCAAGATAATTGATGCATGGAAAGAAGGCGTTCTTGAGCCTTTGAAGATAAAGACGCAGGCGGTGAGCTCTGCAAGCGAGGTTGCAATAATGATTTTAAGGATTGATGACGTGATTGCAAGCTCAGGCAAGAAGGGCTCTGCCCCAGGCATGCCTCCAGGCGGTCCTGGCGGGGATTTTGAGTAGGTCCTGAACACTCTTGAACATGGCTTGGCGTTAAGTCAAACCATTATAATTTCTTTTTTACCACCATTATAATTAGTTTAGCAAAGTTTATATATTTCCCTTGCTTTCTTAATGCCTATAAAGAAGCGATTGGCAAGCTGCTTTTCATAAAAAGCTCTGCCTCAGGCGCAGGAGTTTTGGACACCTCTTTTTCTCCTGTGCCTGCGGTTAGGGCTCATTAGGGCTCCACGCCCGTTATTGTTATGGCCTTATATCAGTTATTATCTCTCCGGCGGTTTTTCTTGCGCCTGCCTCTGAAGTATCATCAGGGTGCCACAATAGATTTACTGCAAGCCTTATGTTGCCTGAATGCACGAGATTGCTGCTTACGCCTGTGCACTCCAGTATTATCTCCGCAGTTTCGCCTTGAGCCATGTGTTTTCCTGTTGCAAACTGCCAGATATCGCTAAATTCCTTCCTGCACTCTATTCCTGAATCTTTTATTCCTGCATCAGTGCTTGTGGCAGTTATGCTCTTCAGCACAACCCCTTTTTCAGCCCCGTTTGACAGGGCAAGGCTCAGTCTGCCTTTTTCCTGGCTCAACTCAACACCATTGCATCCAAACCCCTGTATGCTGCATTTTTCAGGCACAAGGTTCTGCGGCTTGAGGAAGAAAAAAGACATGATGCCAAGAACAGCTATAAGCGCCGCTATGAAAAGCCCGTATTTTGCCAGGAATTTTTCCATGCTGCTTTAACCCTGAAGCATATTTAAATAGTTTTGCAGGACACGGCTCCATTGAAAAGTTCAAGCGAAATACTTTGCCGAGAGCCAGATTCGCCCTTGCTTAGTAAGGGTTCTTTTCTCTCCCCCACGGTAAGCGAGGGGGAGAGAAAAGAAGTTCACTTAACATGAACCGAATCTGGCTTTAATCATAACCGATATTAAGGAACTTTTCAATAACGCCTAGGGAACGCCTATGCAGGGCGTGCCTAGAAAAGCGCGGGTGTCACATAAACTTCTATCCCTGCCGCGATTATCAGCATCACCATGGATATGGCTGCCAGATGTGCCGAGTCTATAAGTGCCCTTCTGAATTCCAGGCTTCTCACGCTGTGCCTCAGAACAGCTACTGATATTATTCCGCCTGCCAGGGCTACTGTGAAGTATGCGAGGATTTCAAGCCACCCATGAGTCATATACCGAAGTATGCCAAGGGAGTAAGTGGACAGGTAGCTTCCAATGCCTATAAACCCGATGTCCTGAGCAATCGCTGCCAGTCCGCTT
>JACPIG010000067.1 GCA_016188205.1 Candidatus Woesearchaeota archaeon | reverse complement strand
TCGTAAATTGCGGTAATCGGTCAAATATTTATCGCGAAATTTACGAGATTAGAATTGCGCCAATAATTTCACTAATCAGCGCAATTCTCTATATTTTTAGTCGTTAGTTTTATGGGAAAAGACATTAATTTTTGTATATTCTTTTTACTTAACATTGCAGGCTGACTACTTCGGCTCCGCTCCTGCTTCGGCCACGCCAATGCCACAGTCCCTCATAAGAACGTGCAATCAGTAACCTTTTTAAATAGTTTATTGTTCCATCATTGTATGGCAAAGCTGAGGAAGAGTGTGAGCTACAGGAGGATTGAAAGGCCTTATACGAGGATTTCCAAGTTTCTGAACCAGTCATTCATAAGGATGAAGCCTCACATAAAGATTGTGCGCTTTCAGATGGGCGAGACGTCAAGGAATTTCAGGTACACGCTTAACCTGATTCCGAAGGTCAGCCTGCAGATAAGGCAGGAGTCCATTGAGTCTGCAAGGATGACTAGCCTGAGGCATCTTGAAGGGACTCTTGGCAAGTCAGGCTACCATTTCAGGATAAGGTGCTATCCTTATCACATTCTCCGCGAGAACCCGCTTGCTTCAGGCGCAGGCGCTGACAGGATGAGCACTGGAATGCAGAAGTCATTTGGCAAGCCGATAGGCGTTGCCGCCCAGATAAAAAAGGGCAAGCCTGTCTTCCAGATAAGCGTGGAGAAGGAAAACATACTCGTTGCGAAGGAAGCATTGCACAGGGCTCTTACGAAGATGCCATGCTCGTTCTGGATAGAGATTGAGGAGAATAAGTGAAACGCAGATTATAAGCGCGCTTCAATTCCGTGCTGTTTTGCAATTTTATCCATAGCTGCTGCAGCGCCATGGAAATATGCTGCTGCAGTGTAAAAGCCGCCTTTATGAAACTCGTCTGATTTGTCTCTGAATTGACTGCCTAAAACTTCAGGACCACCTGGAAGGCTGTTATGGCACCCGCGTGCATAATAAAAACTAATCGCAGCCAAAACCAAGCCCCACTCGCCATACTCAAAACTTGCAGTGCCTATTCTTCTTTGTTCTTGGGGCAACCGTCTAAGTCTTGTCAAGCGGGTGTATGTTTTATTACGAGCATCAGAAACATTAGATACAGCTTGTTCAAGCCATTCCACAACTTCTATCAAAGCTGCCTGATTGGTCTGATTGTTTTGCTGCACCATATTTGTAACATCCCCTGCACAGACAGAGTAAAACAAAGCGTTTAAATAATTTTCTGATTAAAGACGGATAATTTCCGAAATGTCGGAAATCTTACGGAAAATCCGGGCATAGTTTTATTAAGGAGAGCTTCTTATAAGGTTTTCATGGAAAACCGAAAGGGCATAGAGCTTGACGACATAGAGCTTGAATGGGATTATAAGCTTTTCATGATAGTGTACGGGGTATTGGTTGTGCTTATGCTCATATGGTATGTAAAGGAATTCATATTAAGATAAGGTATTAAAATGAAGCTCAGCCTTTACAACTTAATTGGAAAAATAGCTTATTGGCTTACAATACTGACAGCCATATTCGCCATATTCATGCTCACTTGGAGAATATTCGGCCATTCGCCAACTTTTGATTCTTTCATGTAGCCTGATAGTGGCTAATATTGTAGCGGCTTCCGGCATGTATTATAAAATGGGACACTTGTCCGGCAGCCTTAGCCACCATAGCAGATATTCTGACAAACGACTTGATGAAGTCGTTGCTGAAATCAGGGAATTGAGGCAGGATTTTAGGAATCATGCCTTCAATCACAGACGCTCTTAGCCAATTCTTCCACCCCAATATTTTTCTCAGCAGAAACCTCAAAAACAGGGAACTTTTTCAGCCGCGGCATTAAGCTTTCAACAGCTTCCTTTTCAGCAATGTCTGCCTTGTTTACCGCAACCACTATGCCCAGCCCGAACCTTTCATTTATGCCTTCCAGCAGCTTGAGCTGCTCTTCAGCATCATACCCGCTGCTGCCTGTGGGGTCAATGACAAAGATTATTTTGCCTGCAAGGTGCTTCAGCGCAAGCGCCGCCTGCAGCTCTATCCTGTTTCGCTTCTCAAGAGGCCTGTCAAGAAGCCCGGGCGTGTCTATGACCTGCAGCTTTTTTCCTTCACGCACAAAATAGCCTATCATGAGGCGCTGCGTTGTGAAAGGGTAAGAAGCTATTTTTGGCTCTGAGCCGGTCATTGCCTTCAGCAGAGTGGTTTTGCCGACATTCGGGAACCCGGCAATCACGAGTGTTTTAAGGTCTGTCTTTACAGAAGGGAAGCGCTTCATTGTTTTCCTTGCCGCCTCAAGGCACGCAAGCCCTTTCCTTACCTGCTTTAATGCGGAGCTTACCCTTCCATAATAGCTTTTCTTGTTGGAATATGCTGCCTTCACATCATTTGAGCTCCTTATCCTGCTGTAGTACAGCTTCATGAATTTTGCAGCCTGCCTGTCAGCCCATATCACGGCTCCAAAGGACCTCTTCAGCTCGTCATAGTCTGTTGTGCACTTCACAAGCTCCCTGTAGAATTCCTGCAGCTTGTCTACTTCTGGGAAGTTTTTTATTATTCCTGACAGCATGCCATGAAGTTCCCTTCCAACAGCCTTTATGCGCTCTGACTCAACAACCGCGACCTTCCTGAGCCTGTCCCCTCCCCTTACCTTCAGCTTTGCCTTCTCTGCCTCCTTCTTGCCCCTCTTTATGGCTATGTCAAGGTAAAACTCAGGACTTTCAATCTTTTGCAGGGTTTGGAAGTTCATAATTGAAGAAAAGCGCGGGCATTTAATAAATTTTGGGAACTGGTGGAAAATTCCGGCATTATTATTCAGCAGGCAAAGCCATTGGCAGCATAACACTAATTATTCTTCCTTCTGCCAATAACTTCAAGTTCATAACCCCCAACAGTCACAACATCACCAACCCTCAAAACCCCGGTAACAACGTCAGATTTCAACCTCTTTGCCTGCTCATCCAAACCTAAGCCTGAATAGCTGTCCTTTATCAATCTGTGGAAACGTCTATACGCAGCAACCAAAACCGTGCCGTAAAAAGAGTCCCTGTCCTCCTCACTCAAGCCCTCAAACCAGTCATAAGCCCTGCCCACGCAGGAATGAACCTCGCCATCATCCTCAACCCAGCACTCACTTTCCAAAGTGCCAAAATTGACAGCTTCCCTCACGGTAGCTCCGCAGTAGCCGCAACTAACCCACTTCTCATGCGTCATGCTCATCACCTCTTTGTTTATTTTTTCTTCCTATACTATAATCCCACAGTCGTATAATTCTCGGCATAGTGCCTAACTTTGCTTCAAAAGAAATCCGACACCCCCGGTCAAACCCAAATTAGGCCTTGCCTAATTGGGCCCATTTGAGCCAGGCTCAAATTGGGGACTGGGGGATTGCTCGCTCCCTTCGGTCGCTCGGTCGGATTTCTAAGAATAAAAATATTCCCGCTGAAGTTCCAGCAAAGGCTCAACCACCAGTTAAAAACTGGTGGAATATTTTTATTTAATTGCTGCAAAGTTAAAAAAATAAAAGAAAAAGAAAAGCCGCAATAGCGGCTGTTGCATTCCTTGATTTGTCTATCCGGCTTCTGCAATGAGTAATGTTAACCTCGACCATGCCTCGCTGTTCATTTTAACCGGTAAAGTTCTAATCGCATATCAAGCGACTCAAGTTGGGATTTTAAGACGCCGGAATCCATTCCTATTTGTTCGCAATAAATTATCTCCTGTTGCAGCCATGCGTGTCTTTCCTGCAATGTTTGTCTGGCAACGGCTCGCAGCCAAGGGTCTTGCGGCTTGTGCCGATACCCGCCGCTGACTTTATACACAGGATTCTTAGCATAGTTCTGTTGAGAAGCACGGTAAGCGGGTCTGGCTGCATGAGTGTAGCTACCACGGGGAATTGAGCCTCCGGGAGGAATTGAGCCTCCGGGCGGTATTGAGCTCGGCCTAGCATGATAAACAGTCATTTTTAACCACAGAAAACAGAAAGACTTATAAAAATGTATTGAGTATTCAGCATTATGAAGGCGGCATCTGCAAGGGCAGGCAGCATAAAGAAGTGGGCTTTGGCAATAGCCATAGCCATTGTTTTCAACCTTTTCATAAACTATGGCTTGGCAACTTTCTACAGGGAGCCGAAGTACGATGCTTATTGCAACAGCTCATATTATCCGCGCAAGCCTGTTCCTGCTTTTCCTGCCTATCCTGATGCTAACAAGAGCTGTCCTCCTGAGGTAACTGCATCGGAGCAGGAATACCAGAACTGCAGCTCAATGAAGGGCTACATCCAGTACAGATACGGAGATGACGGGTGCCCTGCAAGCTACTACTGCGAGACCTGCGGCGCGGCTTATGATGCTGCCAGGAACAGGTATGATGGGAATGCCTTCTTCATACTGGTCATCATAGGGGTTGCTGCTGTTGTTGCAGGAGTCCTGATTCCTGTTGAGTCTGTTGGCTCAGGCTTTCTTCTTGGAGGAATAATAAGCATACTCATAGGCACTGTGAGGAACTGGAGCAACCTTACAGACGTGCTGAGGTTCGTAATCCTGGGCGTGATACTCGCCATACTCGTAATTATCGGCTATAAGAAGCTGCGGGATTAGGTTTGCTGCCAAATGGAAAATGATAGGGGTTGATATCCTGTTTGTGAAGGTGCTCAAATGAAGCTCAGAACATGCCCAAGCTGCGGCTCTGCAAACATAAAGCTCTACATGGGCGGGCAGCTTGGCATCCAGTATAAGTGCGAGACCTGCGGCTACATAGGCGCATTAATAATAGAGCAGGACGTTGAGAAGAAGTTTTTGCGCGGCAGGAAAAAATAGGCTGCAAATGTGTAATTTATTCCAAATAATGCGCATTATTTCTTAACATTTGTTCATTTCCCAGCCTGTATTTTTGATATTTGTATATGATATGCGGGAAAACTTTTTTAATAACCTAATTCATGCAAAAAGCATGTTCTTTGATTGAAGTGCAGTTGAAAATCGTGAAAAAATTATAAAAACAAAAAACAGGAGGTGGGGTTTTATGGCAGCTGATGCAGCAAGTCTGGGTTTCACCCATGGTCATGTTCTGGAGGTAAGAGTGGAAGAATTAGGTCCTGGAAACCTGCAACCAAGAAGCCCTTCGACTGGTTATCTTCCACCTGGAAACCTTCATGACGTTTCATACCTACTTACTTTCGGCACTCCGGAAGGACATGTAAGGACTACGGAAGCGGGCAGGGCTTTGGTTGATGATGTAACTCTTAAGGTATTAAAAGAAGGATTCGGAGGACCTGGAGTAACGCATTACATAAGGAACCTGAGTGCAGAAGGGTCTTTGGCTGCAGCGCTGCTTGCTGGAGTTCGAAGGCAAGAAGAAGAAAGAGGGCCTGCTACTTGGCAGCCGTATTTTCAGCCGTTGATGAATACGTACCCATAAACTTTTTAAGCAAGCCGTTTTTCCGCGTGAACTGGGGATGTTGAATAACTGACTCTTGTGTAATTGGAGGCATTCATATGAACTATGCAGCATCAGCTTCGGTTTCAGTTTCTAACGGAGGGCATAATGGAATGCATGGGCAACCGCAATATTACCTTGTGCCTCTCAATGGCGGGTTATCTCCTTTGGGTGCGAATGGCGATAATCCATATCGTATTGGCGCTGTGGTTGTGAGTGCTGGTTCGCCAGAGGCTGCAAGAAATATGCTGGTTGTGGGCATAGGCGCAGGAAGCAGAAGATTTAACGCCTTTCTGTTGCATGGCAGTGGATGCCTGGCTTATGAGTTAAGAAGCGCACTAATAGGTGTTCCTGAAGGGCTTCCACAAAACTTGCATGAATATGTTGCGGGAAGAAACGGCAGCAGGCACATGCCGGTTATGGCTGTTGGTTCCGGAGTTCCGCCAAGTGTTTGCTTAGTAGGGTCTTTGGAGGATATTACAGCAAGGCTCAATGCGGGCTGGCTTTATCTGTGATTCAAATCTGACTGACTGACAGGTTGTTTTCCTGCCACCACTCCCATGTTTCCTTCAGCCCTTCTTTCAGCGGTGTGTATTTGATGCCGAGCTCTTTTCTGCTCTTTGAAACTTCGCAGTACATGTTCCAGTCCTCGTATGGGAAGTCGTGGATAAGGGAAAATGATGCCTTCGGCTTTTTGCCTGTTATTTCCCCAAGCATCTCAACAAGCTCGCCATAGCTTATTATTTCCTCGCCGCAGATGTTGTACGAGTTTCCAATTGCCTTTTTGTTGCCTATGCACGCGGTGAGGGCTGAAACCACATCCTGGACGTATGCAAACTGGGATTTCGGGTTGCTTTTCGGTATCCTTATCGCTTCGCCTTTCTCTATCCGCCTGAAAAGCTGCTCCATCCTGCCGCTGTAATCACGGGGTCCGTAGACGTATGTGGGCCTTAGTATCGTGGCTGGGAAACCTTCACTTTTGTAAGAAGCCATCAGGGTTTCTTCGCACTTTGCCTTGTTGTAGCCGTAGGTTCCGAAAGCGTTTTTGCCGTGCCTTGCATAATTCTCAGCATAAGGCAGGCTCTGCTTTTCGTCGTAAACTGCTGTTGTGCTTGTGAATATGAGCTGCTTAAGCTGCTTTGCGCCGCCTCCAAGCGCCTCAATGTCTGCTTTTATGTGCTCCGGATAGAATGCCCAGTTGTCAAATGCTATGTCAAACTGCCTTTTCTTCACTTCCGAAACAAACTTTGCTTTGTCGTCGCGGTCACATATTATCTCCTCAACCCTGTCGCCGAAAATGCCTTTCCTCGCGCCCCTGTTGAGGACTGAGACTTTATGCCTCTGTTTCAGCAGCGCTTGCACGAGGAAGTAGCCGATGAACCTTGTCCCGCCGATTACAAGAACCTTCATTTTTCAAGCTGCGCCTGTGCTTATGGCAGCTTCCATCACTGCCTTTGCCACAGCAGGCACTATTTTTTTGTCAAGCGCGTCAGGCACTATTCTGTCTTTTGTTGGTTTCTTCACAAGCCCTGCAAGCGCATAAGCAGCTGCCATAAGCATTTCCTCGTTTATAGTTTTTGCCCCTGAGTCAAGCGCGCCCCTGAACAGCCCGGGGAATGAGAGCGAGTTGTTTATCTGGTTCGGGAAGTCTGAGCGGCCTGTTGCCACAACGGAAGCACCGCCTTTTTTTGCCTCTTCAGGCATTATCTCAGGCACCGGGTTTGCCATTGCGAAGATTATGGGCTTGTTCATGCTCCTGACCATTTCTGCGCTTAATATTTTTGGAGCAGAAACGCCTATGAACAGGTCAGCGCCTTTGACTGCTTCTGCAAGCCCGCCTTTCCTCATTTTCCTGTTGGTTGCCTTTGCTATTTCTTCCTTGTAGCTGTTCATGCCTTCCTTCCTGCCCCTGTAAACTGCGCCTTTGCTGTCTACAAGCACTATGTCCTTCAGCCCGAACCTTATGAGCGCCCTTGCAACAGCCATTCCTGCTGCTCCTGCGCCGCTTATCACCGCCTGCGTTTCTTCCTTTCTTTTCCCTGTGACTTTGAGCGCGTTCATAAGAGCTGCCAGAACAACAACAGATGTTCCGCGCTGGTCATCATGTATTACTGGTATCTGAAGCTCATTCCTGAGCCTTTCCTCTATGTAGAAGCACTTTGGCGCAGCTATGTCTTCAAGGTTTATTCCGCCGAACACAGGAGCTATCGCCTTCACTATAGATATTATTTCCTCAGGCTCCTGCGTGCCGAGGCATATGGGGAATGCGTCAATTTTTGCGAGCTGCCTGAAAAGCAGGCATTTTCCTTCCATCACAGGAATCGCTGCTTCCGGACCGATATTTCCAAGCCCGAGGACTGCGCTGCCGTCGCTGACAACAGCCACGCTGTTTCCTTTCATCGTGTACTTGTAGGCAAGGCTTTTTTCTTTTGCGATTTCATTGCACGGCGCAGCAACCCCGGGCGTGTATGCCAGTGACAGGCCTGTCTTGTCTTTTATCAGGAACTTTGCAGCTATTCCTATCTTTCCTTTCAGCCTTGAGTGCAGCTCCAGCGCTTTTGCAGCGGTGTCTTTGGTGTCTCTGTTTTGTGCCATATTGACCTTAAATCAGGAACTTCTTGCTTGCGTCAAAGTCTATGAAGCTGTCAGCTTCCTCTGTGAGCTTTTTAGAAGCAGTCTTGCCGAACGCCATGACTTCCACCCTGCACCCAAGAGCCCGCCTGAGGTGCTGGAGAAGCGGCAGGAAATCGCCGTCGCCTGATATGATAATTATGGTGTCAAGCCTTGGCGCGAGCTCTATTGCGTCCATAGCTATGCCTATGTCCCAGTCGCCTTTCTTCGCCCCGCCAATGAACACCTGAAGGTCCTTTGCCCTCACTTCGTAGCCTATGTTTTCAAGCGCCTCAAAGAAGTTTGACTCATCCTTTACATCCGCCTTTATGACGTATGCGATTGCCCTTATGAGCTTCCTTCCCCTTACGGCAGCCCTCAGAATCTCCCTGAAGCTGACTTTTGTGTTGTAAAGGTTCTTTGCCGAGTAGTACAGGTTCTGGACGTCAACAAACACGCCCACTCTCTGGTCGCGGTGTATGTTTGTGCTTGCCACGCGCTGCACGACTGTGCTTGCCATTTTGCTTCAAAAAAGCGGCAGGGATATTTAAATGTTCTTTTTCTTGCCCTTTTCTTGCCTCTTATCTGCGCGGCTGGGCAGTTTGCTGCAAAAGATGACTATAAAGCTCTTCCTTAGTTGCAATCGTCCTGTAACCTGCAGCTTGCAGCGACAATCTTGAAGAGAAGTCCCTCATGGCTTGGCGGTCGTGGATTGCTGAAGGGATTCGTGAAGCCAACAGACCTAATATGGCTAATCCTAGTGTACCAACGAGTATTGTTCCAGTAGCGCCATCTTCTAAAACTGCCGGGCTGGTAGGTGCGTGTCCTATGAGCTGGTAAATGCCTGGAAAGATTTCGGGCGTATTCAGTTTATAATGCAAAACCATATCATTAACAAGGGCGAGTATGTTTGCAATAAGAGGAGCAACGCCTATGCCTAGAAGCGCGATTTCTGCGCGAGGTGTTCTGGCTTTTTCCTGGAGATATCCCGTAATTACGCTTAAATCGTTTCCCAAAACAGAGAGATAGGGGCATCGCCCTTCCATGACAAAAGGCGGGTGGATTGAACCTGCCACCAGAAAATCACCAGAAGCTTTCTGTTCTCCTTTCCGTCTATCTCCACGTAACATATATACGTCCCAGCCTGGTGCAACCTCCACCAATTCAAAGAGATTCCCTGCAGTGCCAACTACATTTTGCACACCTTCCCGCGTCGCCCAAGGCGTTCCTCGTCCTTCTCTGAAATGGCCCATTATATCATCAAGAATATTCTGTTTCGCCATTTTACTCTGCTAATGGGGCTTTCAATAAAAAGTTTTTGCAAAAAAGGGGTGGAATTTTATTCGACCATCTGTTTCAGTTTTGAGTATGCCCTTTTTGTGAATTCCACAACCTTTTCGGCATACTCTTTGTCAAGGGCTGTTCCGTAATATAGCATGCCGTTTCTGAAGAATCGCATCTGGTCGGCAAATTGCACGTCTCTTTCATCAAAGCCCAAAACTCTCATGTACGACACTTCAGCCTCATGCGCTCCTAAACCAGAGGCGTTATACCCGTCCAAAAGCATTTTTGCCCGTATCAGTTCCATCAGTATATCATAGCAGGTTTTGACAAACATATTTGCATTTATGTCCTGTACTTTGAGCTTCTCTGCCATATCCAATAAGTTACTATAACTTGTCTCGGATTCAACGATTAGAAACCCGGCTCTTGATTTATCAGGAGTCTGCTTTCTGGCAATTCTGTTTCTTACAAATTCATCAAAGTTTCTAACTGCGCTCATAACTCAACCCCGCCAGCCAGAACAAAGCCATTGCACAGGTTTTCTTTTAAGTGCTTATGAATATTTTTAAACGAATCATAAAAGTTGATGCTTATTTTCCTCTCTAATGCCCTTTCATACTTTGTTGAATCAGTCGCTTTCTCTTTTCTGCCTATTACGGCAACGTCT
>JACPIG010000068.1 GCA_016188205.1 Candidatus Woesearchaeota archaeon | reverse complement strand
CATATTTAAATAGTTTTGCAGGACACGCCTAGAAAAGCGCAGGTGTCACATAAACTTCTATTCCTGCCGCGATTATCAGCATCACCATGGATATAGCTGCCAGATGTGCCGAGTCTATAAGTGCCCTTCTGAACTCCTGGCTTCTCACGCTGTGCCTCAGGACAGCTACTGATATTATTCCGCCTGCCAGGGCTACTGTGAAGTATGCGAGGATTTCAAGCCATCCATGAGTCATATACCGAAGTATGCCAAGGGAGTAAGTGGACAGGTAGCTTCCAATGCCTATAAACCCGATGTCCTGAGCAATCGCTGCCAGTCCGCTTCTCACAAAGCTGCCTATTGCCGTTCCTACAACAGCCGCGTTCCAGGCAAGGATAAACATGGCTCCTGCGCCGTAGAAGAAGGCAAAAATGAAGCTGAAGAACAGAACCTTTGTGTTGTTGAAGAATATCCTGGCAAAGAGTGTTCTGGCAGCTATCGCGTGCCCCGAATACTCCTCTGCCAGCTGGGCGTTTATTGAGCTTATCGTCTCTATCTGCGTGCTGAATACCTTGCTCACCATGGTGTTTGGCATGAGAATATACCATAATGAGAAAGCGACTGTGAAGCCGAGGAACAGGAACATCATAAAGGAAAGGGCCTTTGTGTGCTCCCTGAGGCGCGTTGCCTCGCTCCTTATCCTCTCGTCTTTTTTCTCTTCAAGTCTGAGTGTGCCCTGTACGAGGTAAGTGCATGCAAGCACTGTGAGGAAAACCATGACCAGCCCTATGTCGTCCTGGAATATCCACATGCTGAGGAGCACTGCAACCGAAGCATAAACGAGCCCGAGAAAGAAGAGCTCCCAGGGCGTCCTTTCAGCCTTTCGTGGGTTTATGAGCATCTCAAGAACCATGCAGCAGATTCCCGAAGGGGGGTTTAAATACTTTTTGCCATGTTAAGTGAGGTTTCTAACGACTTTAATGGTGCGACGCCTTTCCCTGCGGGAAAGGCTCTGGGGGTGCAATTTGAGCATAGCTCAAATGCACATTTGCGCTTCACGCAAATTGTGTCCGAAGGAACAACCCTCCCCCAGCGCACCACTAAACTGCTCCTACGGTGCAGCGGCAGGTCAGTGGCTGGCGAGGCGGGGGATGCCCCCTTCGGGGTGCCGAGAGGCTTTGCAGCAGCAAAGCCGTCCAGCCATTATAAATTACATTAACAACTTTACTTTAAATGCAGAAATCTTTATTAATGCGTTCAGCCAGAACGGTCTTATGGCCTTGCCAACAAGGAAGGAGTCCTTTGAGCTGCTTTGGCATCACAACGTGCCGCAGAACATAATAAGGCACAGCATTGCCGTGAGCAGGCTTGCTGCGGATATAGGCGCAAGGCTTAAGGCAGAAGGAAAAAAGATAGACCTAAATCTCCTTGACAGGGCTTGCATCCTTCACGACATAGGCAAGCTCGCAGCAATACAGTCAGGAGGCAGCCACGGGGAGGTTGGATACAGCATCCTTCTTAAGCACGGCTATAGGGAAGTGGCTGAAGTTATAAGGAAGCATCCGCTGCATTGCATTCTTGACAGCAAGAGCAGGCCGAAGGCGTGGGAGGAAAAAATCCTTTACTATTGTGACAAGCGTGTCAGGGAGCACAGGGTTGTCTCCCTGAGGGAGCGGCTTGCAGACCTGAAGAAAAGGTATCCGCAATACAGGGAAGGCATAAGAAGGGCTGAGCCGCTGGTTTACAGGCTGGAGATGGAGCTTCTGGGGAAAAAGTGATGCGCTAATAACCGATAATGTTCAGAGGACTTTCCTTGCCGTGCCGAGCGCCTGTTGCACATCCTCCTTTTCCAGATTCAAATATGCGTTATGATCCTTAAGCAAATCAATGAATTCACTCAACGTCAAACCGGCAAGCCTGGCACCCATCCCGAGGCTCACTTTCTTATTTTCGTATAGCTCAACTGCCTTGTGCTTCTTGCCTGATTCAACCAGTTCCCTGACTACTTCAGAGCGTTTTTCGTTCAAAACCTTCCCGAACAGCTTTATCGCATCCAAATCCAGCCGTGATGATACTGTCTGCATTTTATTTCACCTCACTCTTAAAATATTCATAAAGCTTTTCTGAATACCGGCCTACCTTGTAAAGCTCGTATAATTTATCTAACGCTTCTGCCCTTGACAACAACCTTTTTTCAAACAGCCTTATCACAACAGCCATGGCACAGATGAACGGCACTCGTTCCAGTTTGCACAGCTTGATTAGCTCGCCATCATCCGTCATTATTGCATTGTGCCTTTTCTCATTAAACACCGCATATGTGGCTGCTTCGCCTTCATCAAGGTTGAATTCAGCCATAATACTTTTCACAACATTCTTATTAGCCACGACTATTATAATTCTTCTGTCATCTATAAGCTTGCTGATTAGGCGAGCGTAGTATGAACCTTTTTGAAACAGCGCCTCCTTCTTCACTTCGGCAGGTATTACGATTGTTGGCGCCATGTAAATAAACTGCTCCAAGCACCCTGTTTTTGCGAGCAGCACTAGTGTGGAAGTGTTGGAAACTAACATTTACGATTGTATACAAACGTAGATATTTAAAGGTTTCTGTTTTACAGGAAAACATCAACCATCAGCATAAAAAACAGCAGGGCAACGAGGAATATGCTTTTGAGCCCAAGCATCATTACCAGAATGATTATTATTGCTGCAGCATGTATGGGCGCTTTCAGGAATTTCTTTGACAGAATGTCAATTCCTGCGTAAATGGCAATTACTGTTATGGCTGCAATGAAAAACCTTGCAGGAAGCTGCTCAACTGTTGCAAACAGAAAAGCTATAAGGGAATAGAATGCGAACCTGATTATTCTGCCAATGCGAATCATTTACAACAAACCACTTACAAACTACCTACAACAAACCACATACAACAAACCACATAAGTCTTACTTCCTCGCCTTTTCCAGCTTTCCTGAGAGCAGAGCCCTTAATGACTGGTCATTTACCTTTATTACCTGCCACCTTACTCCCGGTATGTCGCCTTTTGCCCTGCCTTTGTTGCCGCCTATGCATTCTATCACGACTTCGTCGTGCTCGTCCATCATCTTTATTGCGCCGTCGCCGGGTGCAAAAGCTGTAACCTGCTTTCCGTTTTTTATAAGCTGGACTCTTACTGCCTTCCTCATTGCGGAGTTTGGCTGCTTTGCCTCTATCTCAACCTTTTCAAGCACAAGCCCCTTTGCCTGCGATGCTCCTTCAAGGGGGTCTGACTTCCTCTTGAGGTCAAGGACTCTTTTTGTATACCTTTCGGATGACCATCTGAACCTTGCTCTTTTCTCTCCGAGCTTCTTCCCTGCGTTTAGTCCGCGTGTTTTCTTTGACATTTTTGTTAAACAACCTTCAATTCCTTTATATCAAAATACCTTTTTATTATCTGCCTGTAGCTGTTGAGGTTTGTTGAGTTTCTGCCGATAAGCATGCCTTTGCTTTTTGTGTCTTTGCCTGTTATTGTGGCTGTGCCGTCAGCAACCTGAACCTGTTTCGCGGTTATCGGGTAAATCAGGTTCTTTATAAACGTTTCCACATCAGGGCTGTGCTCAATTATCCTTGTCTTTTTCTTCAGTAAATGCTCAATTCTCCTTATGTTGGCTCCGTTTCGCCCTATTGCCCTGCCCATGTCTTCAGGGCTTATTATGAAGTGCATCACTCCTTTTTCCTCAAAGCAGTCCTTTGCAGCCGCTCCTGTAAGCGTTTCAAACAGGGTTATGACTTTTATCAGGTTGTTGTCGTAGGTTATTTTAGATACAGCCATGATTTATGCCTTTATGCCAAGCACGGATATTGAGAACTGCTTCTTGCAGACGACTCCGAGCTCGTCGTTCGGTATGCTTAGAATCTCCGTCTTGCAGCCGGATAATTTGCTGTAGTGCGCGATGTCTTTTTTCACGCTTTGCGGGCAGTTGCTTGTGAGAAAAACTTTTTGCAGGCGTCCGAGCTTTAGCTGCTTTACTGCCTGCGCAGTTCCCATGACTGCCTTCTTTTCCTTGATTCCTTTTTTTATTTCTGATATTGCGTCTGCCATTTTCTTATTCCATGGCCGTCTTCAGCCCTCATTTGCCGGGTTTTGTAATAAGCTTTGGAAGCCCTGTGCCTACCGGAACTACCTGGTTCAGCATGACGTTTTCTATGACTGAGTTGAGCTTGTCGACTTCGCCGGTTATGCTTGCGCTTATTATGTGCTTTATCGGCGTTTCAAATGATGCCCGGGCAAGGACGCTTGCCTTCTCCTTTACCACTCCATACCTTGTTATGCCTTTGACTCTTCCGTTGAAGCACATCGTGTCTGAGACGAGCATTAAGTGCCTTATGTCAACATTCAATCCCTGGTTCTCTATGACCCTGTACACCTCGCTTACAAGAGCGTGCCTTGCCGCCTCTATGCCGAGGACTTCCTCTATTTCAAATATGTCGTTTGTCGTTGTTCGCGTCTCGTCAACGAATGGCAGGCTAAGGACCTTTTTCAGGTTGCTTCCCGCGGTTATTATCATGAATTCGCCTTCCTTCTTTACAGGCAGAGTCTGCGTTATGCCCTTGACTCCCCTTATGTAGCTGTCCTTTATTTTTTCCTTTGACTTGTATATCTCGTTCGTCCCTTTTTCTTCCTTGGCTTTCTTCGCCTTGAACGTCCACAGCCCTTTCTTTAAGTCAACTGAAAGGCTTTTGTTTGCCGCTTTCAGGGATTTCATCAGGCTTGCTTCTGTTATTCCGAGTTCCTTTGCCTTTTCCTCGTCTATGGCGACTTCCACCCTTGACTCTGCCAGGTTCAGGGCTATTTCAGATGCTATGTCTGAGAGCCTTGTTTCCTTTACGTACATGGCGATTTTTTTTATGTCCTTGCCCTGGCTGTACGGCTTTTTCAGGTAAATCTCCATCATGGGGGTTGTTATCTTCCTCCTGCCGTCAAGTATCTCTATTATCCTTGGCAGCCCTGTGGTTATGTTCATCTCTGCGACGCCTGCGAAATGGAACGTGTTTAGCGTGTTGTGCGTTATTATGCCATCAAATGTCATGAATGTCTCCAGCCCTTCAACAGAGAAGTCGTATACGTATTCAGAGCTTGGCTTGACATGCTCAAGCGCAACTATTTCATCCCATACCACGTCAGAGTCCAGCGCCTGGCTTATTGCCTTGAGCTCTTCCGGCACATCAACGCCCTTGCTGATAGCCAGCTTCTGCATCTTTTCCTTGTATCTTGCAAGCGCTGCCCTGCCAACTTTCTGCTTTTTTGTCAGCTTCTTTGAAAACCTGCTCGGCAGCCCGAGTTTTTTCCCAAGAGACTCAAACAGCTGCCCGTATCCAGACACCATGTCAATTACGTCATAGTTTTTTTGATTAGAAGTGCTGGTTTGGCTTATCGCCGCCAGTCCCTGAAGAATGGCTTTTTTTCTGGGTATGGTTGAGCCTATTTCCTCATTGAATCTGGCAGCATACCTGGGTGGTATATTGAGCCAGAACTGCCCTTTTCTGTCCCTGTTCTTAGTCGCGAATATTCCAAGCCTGTTCAGCAAAAGCGATATGCCGCTTACCAGTTCTTCTGAATTTGAGCTTGCTCTTATTGTTCCCCTGCTTGCGCTTATGCTCCCGTCTCCGTCAAAATATGCGGATAGGATGCTTGCTATGAACTTGCGGTTTGCGCTGTATGCGAAGCTCGGCACTTTTTTGCCTGAGGACTTTTTGCTGCATGTGGCATTGATTAAGTCTGCAAGCACAGTTGAGTAAATTCCCATGCTTGCGCTTTCTCCATATTCGCCTTTTTGCCTCTTAATCCCATAATTTATTCCGTATTTTTTTGCAAATGCAGCGCATCTTTCCAGATACTCTGGGGATATG
>JACPIG010000066.1 GCA_016188205.1 Candidatus Woesearchaeota archaeon | reverse complement strand
GGCTTGTCAGGGGGCCCTCAATGGAATCAGAGGTAGCAGGCGCGCTTTACGCAGCGTGCCGACGGCATGAAGCGCCTAGAACTCTAGACGAGCTTTCAGAGGCCAGCGGAATCGAGAGGAAAGAGATAGGCAGGACTTACAGGTTCGTGACAAGGGAATTAGGCATAAACATCCTGCCAAGCAACCCTGCCGACTACATACCAAGGTTTGCATCCGCGCTTAAGCTGACAGCAGAAACCCAGTCAAAATCAATTGAGATTCTTGAAAGGGCGCAGAAAGAGGAACTGACCTCAGGAAGAGGACCAACAGGCATAGCTGCTGCTGCGCTTTACGTGAGCGCCCTGATACACGGCGAGAAAAGAACGCAGAGAGAAGTTGCAGATGTTGCTGGCGTTACAGAAGTTACCATAAGAAACCGCTACAAGGAACTCCTTGAGAAGCTCAAGCTTGAACGCGAAATTAAAAAGACGAAGAAGAAGAAAGGATAGAACAGCGCATAGTTTTCTTGCCTTTACCTAGAAGGCGTTAACTGCAATGGCGGCCTATAATCAGGAAAATCCGCCCTTCGGGCTATGAAGAAATAATTTGGATCTCCAGGCCCGATGATCAACAATTCATCCCGAATTGAGCGAACTCCCATAAAGTCCCTGCAGCGGGAAGGGATTACAATCCTGTATTGCTTGTGCCCTTGAACATCACTAGACTCCTCAATATGCCGCTCCATAGCGCTGCGAGCCAAGCTGACACGTCTTTTGTACAGAACCTCGCCAACATCCTGAACCGGCTCACCAGAAAAGCTCCTTCTGAAAAATTCAGGATCAGCCACCCTTATTGCAGGCTTGCCCTCAATAAGCACTTGTTCAAGCATCACAGAACCTTTTGCTCCAAAAGCAGGAATGTATTCTGATGGAAACGCTATCCTGAACCTATCTCTTAACTTTGCAGACCTCCAGATTAGCAAGTCTGTGCGCAATTTTCCCTCCAAGCCTCCGCCACCCTCATCACCCGCCTCGTCAAGAACATCCAAAGAAGGCGCCTCAGCCATTCCAAAAAAGTAGTGCAGCGCATCAACAAACCTCACGCCATAAAACCTTCTTGCCTCTCTTGACGGCATAAAATTCTTGATGGCAGGAACGACATAAAGCCCATACCCATTAAGAATAGCGACAGGAATCTCATCAGTCCCCTCAAAAAGCATTGCAAAAGGTTCTCCCTGGAACTCTCCAAATTCCGGCCTAAGCCCGTATGCAAACGCAATCAGCCCAATCTCTTCGTTTCTTTCCAGGACATCTGTCCTGGCACCCTGCCTCTTAACCTGATATGTGCGAACAATTTCATAATTTACGCGGTTTTGAGGCTCTCCTCTCCTTGCTCTCAGTTCAACCGATAATAAATCAAAGCCACCCTGCATAGACAGGTCTGCATAACTTATTGTAACTGAACCAGCATGTGAACGCCGCAGCAGCTCTTCCAGAACGCCACCGAACACCACAGAACCGTATTTGACTACCATGGGACTTTCAACACAGAAGTAAAAACAGAAAGCTTTATATAGTTTTTGTTTACTTCCAAGTGGTCAATATGGTTGGTTCGATATCTAGTGGCAATACGAATGCGCAGCAGAATACGCGCTTTAAGTTTCAGACTGGTTTGGAATTCGTTGTGGTCAGGTCCATAAACTTCCGAAGAGATCAAGAACTAATGGACATTGTCGGGGCGGGTGTTGACCTGCAAGAGCGCGTATTTAAGGAGAAAGGCGTTTCTCAACCGGAAAAGAGGGTATTGCTCTACAACGACAGCGTTGGGAGGCCTGAAAGTCCTGGAATTCTTGACGGTTCTTCCCCCGGCTATTGCCACATATATATGTTGTATAACGGACAACTCGTCGGTATGCGAATAAGCGAGGTGACCAAAGTAAAGGGGTTGAAACCGCCGGTAGTTCTTGACTATGTGCCCGCACTTGTTCCAGAAGAGCATTTAGATGCACGATATCCAGTGACTGACATAGTTGATATTTTAATGCGATTTGATTTGCACGTGATGGGCGCGACACAATGCCCCAGTTACCTTATGCCAAGGTTCACTGATGGCATAGGCTTAAGTGAGGAGCAATTGCGGAGAAATGGTTACTTCGTTTCTTTAGCTAAAATTTCCGTTCCACCCCTTGATGCACAGACCAGAGAAGAGTATAATTCGGTGTTGGACAGAGTTCCATTTTACGTATTCCCTGCAGGTATAAGTACAGGTCCAGTCATTAGCAGGACATCTGCAGACCGCCTTTTTGTAGGAAAATACCTGAAAGAAGGCTACCTTGACTATGCTGTTGTAAGGAAAGCTGGGTTAAGGGTTAATGAGCTGCCTTGTGTTGTCCAAACAAGACAAGAACTTGCCTCTGTTGCCATTGTGCACGGCCACATTCCCTTTGTAAAGTTCTAGACACGATCATAAACCCACGTCCACAACGCGTTTTCTATGAACAGGGCGATTCCCAGATAAAGAAAGAAGTTTGGAATGGCAGTAATGCCAAAGTCAGGCACAACAATTGGGAAGAAAGGGAACTGGAAGCCAAGCATGTACTGAAGCACGAGGATGCAGCTGGCAGCCATGAACAGGTTTGAAAGCACAGCAGCCATGTGCCAGAACTTGCTCTCATGCTGGCCGAAATTAGTGATTGTGTCAAACACGGCAACGCCAATCATGACAAAGGCAAAGTATTTCAGCCCTGCAAGAGCAAGGGGCTCCTCAAACTTTGCAAGCGCAAAAACAGCAACCGCAGCTCCGAAAAGCTTGCCAAGATAGCTGTCCCACTTCTCAAGGAAATGCTGCATTGCTGCTTTTTCGCGGCGCAGATATTTAAGTGTTGCTGATTTTACGCCCTAAATCTGAAGAGAACCTTTTCCATGCCAGCCACTTTATAGCCGATGATTTCTATGCCTTCCTTTTGCAGCAGCGCCTTTTTCATTTTGATGCCATGAGCAAAGCCAACCAGCCTGCCATCGCTGCCAACAACCCTGTGGCACGGCACTTGAGGCGCACAGGGATTTCTGTGCAGCGCATTGCCAACAGCCCTGTATGCCTTTGTGCCGAGCTTCCCTGCAATGATTTTGTAAGTAGTGACTTTGCCTTTCGGAATCCTTCTGCATAAATCGTAAACTTTGCAACTGAAGCCCATATTTTGAATGTTTTTTCCGGCTATATAAAGATTTCTTCCAAAAAATCCGGAAAACTTCCGGATTTGACGACGATAGGTTTATTAAGGAGAAGAATCTAGCAAGCCATATGGACACTAACTTTAGCAAAGATATGACCTCTTATTTGATGGACATGGCTGCCGCAGTAATGCTCGTACTCATGATGTTAACACTTGCATTGTTAATAAAACTGGCTTATCTAAGCGGTTAATAAGAGGCAAATATGCTTAATTTCAAAAAGTTATCACACGGGTTTGAATTGTTCATATGGGCATTCACAATAATATTTGCAGCCTTCATGTGCTACCAAATACTCAGAATCCTGTTCGGAGGAAGTTGGGGCTTGGAAATCGCAATTATGGGACTGGTCATAGCAAACGTAGGCATCAGCATAGGCCTGGTCTACAAAATGGGAAAAATGGAAGCCAGAATAGGCTTGTTAAGTGGAGAACTTATAGGCGGGATAGGCAGAGTAAGAGGAGAAATAGGCAACTTAAGGGCAGAATTCTATAAAAACATGTCAGAGTTCTCTGCAGAGATAAGAAAAGACCTGCACAGTTTGGACAAAAGGGTTGCGAGAGTAGAGCACAGGCTCAGGGTGGCTTGAGATTTACTATGATTAAAATAAAGAAGCATCAGACAAAGAAATGGGAAGTTTCCATAACAGAGTTCAAGAACAGTGTAGGGAAGAAGTTTAAAGTCACAAGAAGACTGCCAGAGCTTTCAGTCGCAGAAACAAAAATGTTCAGAACAAAAAAGAAAGCGAAACGGCAGTTTGACGACTGGCTAAAGTAGCAGTTTTATCTTGGAGTTTAAAGCCGCAGCCAGTTCTTCCTGTTCGTAATAATAAATATCCGGAATATCCAGAGAAACAATCCGCTTTTTCAGATACTGCTTTGGGAAGCGCCTCGCTATCTCAGCCCT
>JACPIG010000065.1 GCA_016188205.1 Candidatus Woesearchaeota archaeon | reverse complement strand
CCCTCCGGCACTTCAGGAGCAAGCGCTTTACCCTGACGAGGCGTTAGTGGAAAAACTTCCGCCCACATACTATGATCACATGTATCTATTGCCGTACGTTCTAATAAAGAAACAGGAGCAGATACCGCGTGTCCATTAAGAAGATCAACAACATAATCATTAAAAGGAACAGGAGCAGATACCGCGTGTCCATAACAAAGCTTATTAGTATAAGCTATAAGATAATTATAGCCCGTCATAACTTCATTGGGAGCGAATCCGAATATAAAAAGTTTTGCACAGCAATGCAGCAGAACAAACCAAAACTTTAAATATCGCATGCGTTCCATTCACTGCAAAGCCAAAAAAGGGCGCATTAAAAAGGTGCATTATGACAACCAAGTCAGCAGGCGCAAACACTCTGAAGGAAGGCAGTTACTTAGTCATGGAAGGGGCGCCGTGCAAAGTGGCCAACATACAGATATCACGGCCAGGCAAGCACGGACATGCCAAGATGCGCATGGAAGGCGTTGGCATAGTTGACGGCAGGAAAAGGGTAATAGTCCTTCCTGCGCACGACAATGTTGAGGTTCCAATAATAGAGAAGAGAAACGCGCAGGTCCTGTCTGTGAAGGGCAGCTCTGCAAACATCATGGACCTGGAAACATATGAGACATTTGACCTGCCAATACCTGAAGAGCTGAAGGACAGCTGCGTTGCAGGAACCAACGTCCTTTACTGGCACGTCATGGAGCACAAAATCATGAAGCAGGTCAAGGGAAGCGGAGCAGAAGAGGACTAAACATGGTAAAATTCCCGGAAGCAGAAGTAAGGTTCTTCAGGAACGTGTTTGTATGCAGGAAATGCAAGACCAAGATAAAAGCGCCCAACCTGAAGGCAATGGCAGGCAAGATAAGCTGCAGGAAGTGCGGCGGCAAGGCGCTCAGGCCTGTAAGAAGGAAGTAACCCTATTTTAGCACAAAATGCCACAGATTGCAGAAGCCCTGCTAAGCCACAAATGGATAATTCTCTTCTATGCTGCGGTCTTCCTCTTCATTTTCTTTAACAGGAAGAAGTTTGACATACACTTCAGGATAGCGGCACTCTACAAGACAAAGTGGGGCATAAAATTAATGGACAGAATAGCCTCAAGGCATTCCGAGCTTGTCAAACTGATTGGATACATAGGAATAGGCATCGGGTATGCGGGCATGCTTGCAATAACATACTTCATCATCTACGGGCTATACCAGCTATTCTTTGTGCCAAACGCGCCTGCCACAATAAGCCCGGTCATTCCAGGAGTAAGGATACCCGGCACGAGCTTCTTCATACCTTTCCTGCAGGGAATAATCGCCATATTCATGGTAGTGGTGGTGCACGAGTTCGGGCACGGGCTGGTTGCGAGGGCGCACAAGGTAGAGATAAAAAGCACAGGGCCGTTCGTCATCGGGCCTTTCTTCGGGGCGTTTGTTGAGCCGGACGAGGACTCGCTCAAAAAGAAAAGCGACGTCGCGCAGTACTCAATATTCGCAGCAGGGCCATTCTTCAACATCCTTCTGGCAATAGCGCTTGTGGGACTGATAAACCTGGCAATGGCGCCATTAATGAGCGCCCTCTTTGAGCCAAACGGAGTGGCGTTCAGCAGCTTTGCGGAAAACAGCCCGGCTGCGGCATCAGGGCTTGAGGCAGGCGTTGCCTACAACAGCATAAACGGGAAACAGATAAGAAACGCCGATGAACTCGTCACTGCACTGAAAGGCATAAAGCCGGGAGATGAAGTGAAGATAAGCAACAGCCAGGACACGGCAAAAAGCCGCACAATGATGGCAGCGGCGCATCCCGAAGACAGCACAAAGGCATACCTTGGCGTGACAGGAATAACGAACCGCTACGAAAACGACCAAACCGCTGTTTTCAAGGCATACGAATGGGTGCTCGGGCTTGCAATTCTTACCTACATACTGAGCCTCGGCATAGGGCTGACAAACCTGCTGCCAGTAGGCCCGATTGACGGCGGAAGAATTCTGCTGCTGTCAATGAACCGCATCTTCGGCGAGGAGCGCGGCAAAACAGCATGGGCAAAGCTGTCCCTTGTTTTCCTCTTCTTCATACTGCTCCTGATGACGCCCATACTAAAGGCGACATTTGAAGCAGTGGCAAAGGCGGTTGCGTAGCTGTAGCTGCACATTGAAAGCTTGTTTGTGACGGATAACAGAAAAATTTAATAAGTTTCCAATTTAATTACTTAAAACATGAGAATTGCATTTAATGTTTGGTCAGCGGATGAAATAATTCAAGCATATATTGATTTCATTAAGAAAAGAAATTCAAAAGAAGTTTTCATTAAATATCTTAGTGATAAATACGGGTTTAAAGAAATTATGGAAGGCAGATTAGAAATCAATGATAAGCGATTGAAAGATTTGCCGAAAAAAGTGCAATATACCGAAACAATGCATGATCTTGAATTATCCCAGAAAGATTGGAAAATCGAATTCAGCCTCACATTGCATAAAGATTCTGAAAATGAGTACAGGGATAAAGCAGAATTGTCTTTCGATAAGTCGTTAAATAAGGGAGTGTATAATCACTTTAAAGAATTTGAACCGAAAGAGCTAAAATAATTCTTCCCACGATTGTGAAGCGAATTGAGTTTTTGTTTTTCCGTTGTGCGTTAAGTGAAGGACTTTTCTTGTCACCTCTATAAAGTAGCTATCAAATGAATAAATTTAAATAACGCGCCTTATTTTTCCTCAAACACGAGTAAAATGGCCATAGATGACTTCACAGAACAATTGCCAGCAGACCTTAAGTTAGACGTTCTTTTAATCCACGCTACACATCAGGCTGCCCTCGCAGGAATTAGGGGACAGCATCCAGATTCAGCCGTGCAACACATGATAGAGTATCTTGAACAAGCACGAGGCGTGTGTGAGGACCATTCAGACTTATGGCCAAAATATAGTTCTAGAGCATGCACAATTGTTCGGATTGCTCAAGCAGCTGTCCGTACCAGAAATGAGTATAATAGACTGGATTTAGAAAGGCGCAGCGGCCAAACCGCACTTTCAAACATAAGCCATGAATTATTATTAAGAGATGATATGATCAATACCTCCGCCGCAGCCGAATTACTATCTGGTTATAGAATCCGATAAAATTTATATATTTCTCAGGCCATTCAGGCATCATGGCAGGTGAAGATAAAAACCAACCAAAGATAAGGAACATAATCTTTGACTGGAGCGGAACAATAAGCGACGACTTCGGGATACTCTATGAGATAGTCATGGAGCTGTTTGACATGAAAGGCGCCAAGCGAGTCAGCAGAGAGACATTCCTGAGAAGCTACTCGCTGCCTTACATGGTATCCATAAACCAGTTCATAGACATAGGCAAGGACGAATGGGATGCGCTGTTCAGGGAGGCATGGCACAAAAAAGGGTTTCCAAAGCCGTTTCCTGGCGCAGAGGACACGCTTGACTGGCTGAAGTCAAAAGGCGTAACAATGGCTGTGCTCACATCCCACCC
This sequence comes from Candidatus Woesearchaeota archaeon, assembly GCA_016188205.1. Taxonomy (GTDB): domain Archaea; phylum Nanobdellota; class Nanobdellia; order Woesearchaeales; family UBA10216; genus JACPIG01. Next base: position 1,247 of record JACPIG010000065.1, on the reverse strand, counting down.
TGAAAGCTTCATAAGGCGGGAGATGAAGAAGTATTTCGGGGAGAAAGAATTCTTCAAAGAAGTGTTCGCAGGCGCATACGACAAGAAAGACCACATACGCGGCGCCATTGCGAAGCTGGGCTTTGCGCCGCAAGAAACCGCCTTTGTGGGCGACACAGTGCATGACATAGAAACAGGAAAGCATGCCGGCGTCATCACAGCAGCAGTCCTCTCAGGCTACAACACAGAAGAGGCATTAAGGGCGGCAGAGCCGGATGTTGTTCTGGGAAGCATTGCTGAACTGAAAAGAATTATTTGAGTTCGTATTGAATCTGCCTGAGGCCATAAGGAACAGCCGCTATGTACAACACAGCTTTATCTCCGAACCGCAGTTCGGCAACTGCGCTTATAACTCCGCAATCTGCTTTGATGGCAACCAGCTTTTCCGAAACAACCGATTCCAGGCCATCCAGCTCATCCGCTCCAATCTCTGCACCGCCATGACTGCCGTTTCTCAATGCCCAGGCAGGCACAACCCCTTCAGACAACCGCACAACCTCGCAGCCATGCCTGCTTTTCTGCAGCCATCGCTGAAGCGCACCCTCAGACCTGAACACTAACCCTTTTTCTTCCATTTTTCCTCAAAATATTTCCTGACGCGCTCGTCGCCCTTTGGCTGAGCCTTCTCGCCCAGCGCGTAAATAACCTTCTCTGCTTCGCCACCCCAGCTGTAGTCACCCTTTGACTTCTCCACTCTTTCAACCCTGAACTCGCCAAGCTTCTCGCCAGTCCTTAAATGATAATAAATGGAGCGCATGGTCGCGCCTGGAAACACTTCCCTGTAAATCTTGAACACCTCATAGCCGTAGCCGCTCCTTAATGAGCTGAGTATCTCAACAACGTTCTGCCTAATCCGGCTTCTGAAAGGCCTTGACATGAAGCCCAGGCTGCGGTGAATGTATAAATATGTTTCTGAATAACCGTTGGTTTATTTGTGTATTTGCATGCTCAGAATTTTCCCGATGGGATTTGGCAAAGCAACACTTTTACGCCAGTTGAAAGCTGTTGGAAAACTCTGACATTTTAGTCTTTTCAGAGTGGTTACGCCCGAAAGATTTATAAATAAATGCTTTGTTGCACAATTATTCAGATTCTTGCCACTTCAAAGTCTATTTTTAGTTCGTTGAAGAGCTCAACCATTTTAGGCAGATCTTCCTTTTTGTGCAGCGTGAGCACCATCTTCTTCTCTTTCGTGTACGGAATTTTTT
>JACPIG010000064.1 GCA_016188205.1 Candidatus Woesearchaeota archaeon | reverse complement strand
GCGAGGACGGATAGCGCAACATCAAACCTGACCTGGTCATTTCCTGCCCCGGTTGAGCCATGGGCAACTGTGCCTGCATTTTCCTTTATTGCAATCCTGGCAGTTTCCTGAGCCTGCACAACCCTCTCAGCGCCAACACTCAGCGGATAAACCCCACCCCTCAGGACATTGCCTTTAATCAGGTATGTGACAAACCCGCTGAACACCTGGTTTTTCCCGTCAATAGTGTAATGCTTTGCAGCCCCCAGCTTTTTTGAGCGCTCCTTGATTTTTTCCAGCTCTTTCTTGTCAAACCCGCCAGTATCAACAGTTACTGTTATTACGTCAGCGTTGAATTTCTCCTTCAGGTAAACTATACAAAAAGAAGTATCAAGGCCGCCTGAAAACGCCAAAATAATTTTCTCCTTAATTTTGTTCTTCTTCATGAGAGCACTGCGAAGCCATCACCTTATAAACTTCACGACCTTAACAGAACATTATTAAACAAAAATGTCCGAAACAAAACATTTATATTGCAAGGCAGCTTCCTGTGCCGCATGAGCATAACAAAAGCAGTGGAAAGCTATGTTTCAGAAAGGCCAAGCATCAGGGACTGCCTCAAGAGGAAGCTGATAAACTACTCTGCGCTTTCAAGAATGATAGGCGCCGAGCTTGGCATAAAGAGCTTTGACGCAATACTAATAGCGTGCAGGAGGTATGCGGTGAAGCTAAAAGGGGAAGTTGTGCTTGAAAAAAGGATAATTGGCATAGTGAAAGGAAGCAAGGTTGAAGTGAGGAACAAGGTGGCTGTTGCGGTAATTGAGAAATCAATATACCATGACGACCTGCTGAAGCTGGAAAAGGAGATAAAGAAGAAAAGGGAGAACATGCACCTAATAGAGGGGGCTAACGCAATAACAATAGTCACCTCGCAGGACTTCCTTCCGCTGATAAGGCAGCTTTTCAGGGGCGAAATAATAAGCATAAGCAAGGACCTTGCCGAGATAAACATCAAGAGCCCGCTTGAGATAGAAAGCACGCCCGGAGTCCTGAGCTATCTCTGCTCGCTGTTCAGCGACCACAGCATCAACATAGTTGAGAACATGAGCTGCTGGGGCGACACCATGTTTGTAATCAGAGAGGCAGACATGCTAAAGGCAATAGATGCGCTGAGATTTTAGCTGTTCTGCTTATTTTACGGCCAAACAAAGTCATCTGTCTTGAAGCCGCAAAGACACTTGTCTTGATATTTGCAGATAGTCAAAACCACTTTTAAGTGGTAAAAAAGCAAAACATTTATATATCGGTTAATAACCATGATAATAATGGTTGGCAACTCAGGTGGATGGCAAGATTTAGAAGGCTTATTTGATGATAAACCAGCGACTCAATTTCAATCCGCTATTCCAGCTGTTCAAGCTGTTGGAGCTTATCTGAGGCAAGCCTTGGTTGGAACCGGTTATGTGCCACAGAATGTTGTCGGCGTTGGCATTGGAACAAGCGATTATAATGGACGACATGTTTTACTCACTGTTTATCTCACTCCAAGAGGATTAGAAGAATCTCAACAAATGCCTGAGCTCTATAGAAGATTAGTGGAAAGAGTGCCCGCATTTCTTAGGCTTGAAGATGAGGTCAATCAAGAACCGTTTTTGACAGTTGTAACTGGCATGGAAAGGAGAATAATAAGATTAGGCGGACCTCTTCAAGAGAACCAAAGAAGACTTCTATTGGTGTACTCTAGTGAAATTAATGATGTTACTTTTTAATTCCCAACTTGAGCGCTAAATCCATGCAGAAAATAAACAAAGATTCAACTCCCGGCTTCTGTCATCACAAATTTTTTATAGCGAATTCTTGTCCTTTTAGTGCATGGCAAACGCCAGGTCAAAGACTACGTTTCTTGCAAGAGCGATAATAGAGGTTGCAGGCAAGCCCAGGAGCCACATAGAAAGCACCATGAGGCTTGTTGTTGAGAAGCTGAAGGCAGAGGAGGGAATAAAAGTGCTGAGCGCAAGCATAAACGAGCCAAAGCAGCACGAGGACATATACAGCGCATTCGCAGATGTTGCAGCTGAGCTTGAAGGTTTTGAGTCAGTTCTTCTTCTCTGCTTTGAGTACATGCCTTCCCCAATAGAATTCATAGAGCCTGAACAGCCAAAGATAGACTCTCTTGCCCTCACCGGCATATTCAACGACCTGCTTGCAAGGCTGCATCAGGCAGATATGAGGCTTAAAGACGTAAACGCGGCAAACATCATACTTGAGAAAAACGCAACTGCGCTGCCCAAAAGGGCGCTTTCCCTTTCACTCACTGAGATATTCAACGACCTGCTTGCAAGGCTGCACCAGGCAGACATGAGGCTTAAAGACGTAAACG
>JACPIG010000063.1 GCA_016188205.1 Candidatus Woesearchaeota archaeon | reverse complement strand
GCTTTTATTTCCCTGTGGTTAAGAGTCCTCATCCTGTAAACTTTCTGCTTTCCACTATACTTTTTCCCATTAACCTTATGCCTGTTAAGCTCAAAGTTCCTATCAACGGCAAAAACCGTATCCTCAGCCTCAATATCAGATATTGATTTTATATCGCTGTTAAGAAATATTTTTGTATCGCCTGCCAAACAGCCAAGATTGCAGTCAATCCACTCAACAACCGCATTTTCATAAGCGTGAGCGCGCTTGGTGACGAGATTATACACATTGCCCGACCAGTTCTGGATGGTCGTGTAGCGAATCTTCGCGTTTTTCAAAGCGACGAGCTCAACAACAGCGGCGTGCAACGAGTCTGTTGAGTATGTTGGGGCAGTGCAACCCTCTACGTAGTTAACAGAAGCGCCCTCATCAGCTATTATCAGCGTCCTCTCAAACTGCCCCATGTTCCTTGCGTTAATCCTGAAATACGCCTGAAGGGGCATGTCAACCCTGACATTTTTTGGAACATAAATGAACGAGCCGCCACTCCAGCAGGCGCTGTTAAGGGCTGCGAACTTGTTATCGTGCATCGGAACCAAGGTGCCAAAATATTTCCTGAAAATGCCTTCGTGCTCCTTAAGCGCCGTGTCTGTGTCAAGGAAAACAATGCCCTTGGCTTCCAAATCCTCCCTCAGCTTGTGGTAAACCGTTTCTGACTCATACTGGGCGCCAACGCCGCCGAGAAATTTTTTTTCCGCCTCAGGGATGCCAAGCTTATCAAACGTGTTTTTTATAGCCTCAGGCACATCATCCCAAGACGTGCTTTTTCTCTCAGAAGGCTTAAGGTAATAGACCATGCTGTCAAAGTCTATGCCTGAAAGGTCAGCGCCCCACTTGGGCATTGGCTTCTTGAAGAATACGTCAAGCGCTTTGAGCCTGAACTTCCTCATCCAGTCGGGCTCGCCCTTTGTATCTGATATTTCCTCAATAACTCCTGCGGACAGTCCCCTGGCTATCTTCTTCACATACAGCTCAGGATCCCTGAAGCCATACTTTTCCTCATAATCCGTGTTCAGCAGATTAATTTCTTCCTGTGCCATAAAGACCTCCTAAAAAGCTCTGTGCCTGAAGCACACGTCACAGCCCTTTGCGACAGAACTGTCACTGCCCATATGCAGGCTGCAGACTACCTGCTTTACCCTGTCAAGCCCTGAAAGCCGTATAAGCTCATCCATGGCAACAGAGCTGTCATCCCTGATTCGCCTGGCTGAAACCTCAATCTCCTTAATCACATCACCAGCGAACTTCACGCTTGTGCCGCGCTTGGAGCTGAGATACTGCGAAACAGCGCCCCCTGACAGCCCCATTATTGACGCGACTTTCTTCTGGGGCATGCTGTGCCTCCTGATAAGAGCAACAGCCAGCTCCCTCCTTAGGGCAGGAAGCACGTACCAGACCTGAATCTCCTGAGGCAAAACAGCCATTTTACACCTTTTGTTAACAATTGTTAAGAAACTCTGGCTAATATAAAAAGTTTGCTGAATGATGGCTGATGCGGTTCAATAAGTCATCATTTCAGCACTTCCCTGAGAGCCGATTCAAAAGGAAGCCCCTTTATGCCATAGCCGGTAAAATAAGGCCACCAGCAGTACGGGACTATCGGGTTTGCACACAATCTTATTGCTTCTTCAAGAAAGGCGCGGCTGGCAGCAGGGCTGAAAGACAACGGGTTTGAGGCGAGTATGCCGAAACCCTGACAATACGGCACTCCGAAGCCATTGCCTGCCCCCACTGCAGAGTTTTTTGCCGCAGCAAGGCTGCCTGAAGGAAAATGCCCTGCGCCCCACCAGACAACGCCAAGGTTGCCTGCAGAGCCAACAATGCCCACTTCAAGCGGGCTTGCCCTGGTCTCAGCATCCTCTGTTGAAATGTGCGTGTAAATCCTGTTCTTAGGAATCCCTGCAGCAAGAAGCATATTGGCACTCAGTATATTCCTAAGCCTGACAGAAAAAACCCTGAAATCATTCTGACTAATATTATTGCCTTCGCATGAGGCAGCTTTGTATGCGCTAACGAAATGCCTGTTGTAATCCGAATTGTAATCCGAGCCAAGCACCCTCCCTCCAGCCCATTTACCCGGCAAGTCTGTTTCGTTCTCTGTTGACATGCCAACGAACAAGCCAGGATACTGGCTGGAAAAGGCGGAAACGACATCAGCAAGCTCTGAAAGATTCCTATTCCAATAATGCTGCACTTCAGGCGAGTACATGCACAGGTAAGACAACCCATTCCTGTCCTGAAAACCTGGCTGCCGCTTCCTTGGAGCAGGGAAAACGTTTCCTTCGCCATCCTTCAGAATAACCCTGTTTTCAGGACTCTGCATAAGCTTCTGGATAAGGGGGCTTTCACGATAAGCCACTTCAGTCCACTGCACGCCGCCCGTATTTATGAAGACAGGCGTTCCTTCATTGACACACACATCAAGGAAGGCTTCAAGAGATGACGGATCATAATGAAAATCCTTTCCGGCAACATCGCCCATGTGCCTGACGAAGACAGAGACGCCAAGACGAAACCTGCCGTTGCCTTCTCCAAGGAGCCTTTTCATATCCTGAATTTCCCTTACCGCAGCCTTCCTGTCAGGCGCATACCAGAAAGCGGGAAGAATGTAAGCAGGACTATCACCTCTACCGCCTGCCTGCCCTGAATTAGAATCAGCAACTTCACGCCGTACCAATCCTGAAGCATAATACGCTGCAGCGCCAACCGCTGAAAAAACCAGCCTGTCAAGAGAAGGCATAAATGAAAGAAAATTGAAAAGAAGTTAAAAAGTTTGTTATACGGTAGCCGGGAATTGAACCCTGTACACCGTAATTCTTACGAATTGTCAAAAACCACCGTCAGAGACCGGTGGAATGTAGCTACTGACTACACATGCTCGGTGGTTTTTGAGCATGCTCAGAATTTTCCCGATAGGATTTGGCAGAGCAGAAGACTCTGCCACTAGTTAAAAACTATTGGAAAATTCTGACATTTTAGTAAAATCCACTGGACACTGGACAAACGCCCGCGTAAAGTTAATAAGCAGAGTCTTCAATAATTCACGATATGAAAATAACTCAAAATGAAATAGCGCTTATAAAGCAAGGCATATCAATAAACAAAATAAGAGCGTTAACAGGCTTTAACAAATCAACCATATATTACCATTACAAAAGATTATTTGGAAAGAAAATACCACAAGTCGATATCTGCTTTAAAAGTGATACTGAATTAGGCGAGTTCTTGGGAATATTTGCAGGAGACGGGTCTTTCTTTAAGAATCCAAAAACTTACCATTACACTATAAGCATAGCGATAGGGCACTACGAGAAGGGTTATATACGCCACCTTAAGCAAAAACTTCCTGAATGGTTCAATAAGAAACCTTATATATTCTACCAAAAGCATAATGGAAAGGCCTCCTGTATTATTTTCATTTACCGTTCAAAAAAGATTTATGATACTATCAGGAATTATCTTGAGTGGAACGGGAAAAAGACATACAGCATAAGGCTAAGGGGGCTGGATCTAAAGAAAAGAGAGTTCAACAGGGGATTTGTCCGTGGACTTGTTGATACGGACGGCAACTTTTACTCGCCAAAGCGCAGGTTGTCAATTTCTTCTGTTTCAGAAAAGTTAATTGACCAAATTGAAGAGATTTTGATACATAACTGTAGCTTATTTCCAAAGAGGTTTTGTTACAAGAAGAAAAACAGGGCAATGCTATATACGGTTGCTTTGAATGGTGAAAATGCCAAAAAATTTATAGAGGTGATAAAACCAAGCAACCCTCTAAAATGCGGCAGTGGTGTAGTCTGGCATCACACGAGCTTCCCAAAGAAAGGAGACAGCTTGGAACCCGAGTTCAAATCTCGGCTGCCGCATAACGCCTTATAAAAACCTGGCAAATCACAAACTTTATATATTTCAGCCACCAAGATAAAGAGGTTTTTACAACTTTAAAATAGGTTCAGTTGGTGGAGGGGATTGCCGTGCTCAGGATGAAAAGAATGACAGAAGCTTACAACATGAGGGTGTTTACCGATTCAGGGGAATACTTCGGGGATGTTGAGGAGGCAATACTTACATCAACAAAGGTGGCAGGGTGGCGCGTGAAGGCGACCAAGAACTCGTTCCTGACCAAGATACTTGGCGGCGGGGCAAAAGGAGTAGTAATCCCACACCAGCACGTAAAGTCAGTAGGCGATGTCATGATAATAAGCAAGCTGGCAGTGCCGAGCTACAGCAAGGAAGCTGAGAAGGAATAGAAGAGAAAATAGGGAAGCAACAAAAACAGCAAACAATAT
>JACPIG010000006.1 GCA_016188205.1 Candidatus Woesearchaeota archaeon | reverse complement strand
ATGACTGTGCGCTCGTGTTTTTCCAGAGCCCGCTGAAGCTCGGAATCGTGGTTTTGTCAGTTGTTGTGGCACTTGTAAGCATTTACTTCATTCTCAGGAGGGACCTTTCTGCAGGTAAGAAGGTGCTGCTTGTTTACGTTCATGTGTTTGCACTTGTTTTCCCTTTCGTGTTTTACGGGTTTTTCAGCGGCTGCCAAAGCTTCTTTTCAGGCTGCAGCAAGCTGATGCCGACTATCTATATGCTGCTGCTGACAGGTGTTGTTTCTGCCATTGTGGGCTCTCTGGCAGCGCCCTTCATATTTGTCCGCACCCGCTCCAAATCAGCTGTGGAAATAAGCAGAGGGCATCTTGCGGGCTTTGTAAGGTCCGAATCACAGCTGCTGGGGATGAAGCCCCCTGAAATCCGCCTTGTTGACTCGGCAAAGCCGGTTGCGTTTTCGTTTTCAAGCATAAGGCCTGTAATCTTCGTATCTGCCGGCATGCTTGACCTGCTTGAGAGGAAGGAAGCAGAAGCTGTGCTTCTGCATGAGCTCATGCACGTAAAGAGCGGGACTTCGCTTTTGAAGTTTTCAGCGTTCTTCCTGAAGCTTTTTTCGCCCTTGTCAATGTTTGCCTCGTTCAGGCATGAGCTTAATGGCGAGGAGCTTAAGGCTGACAGGTTTGCTGCGTTGCGGCAGGGCACAGTAAGGCATTTAAGCTCTGCAAAGGGCAAGGTTAATTCCTATTTTGAATTCAGCGGCAGTCTGTGATTTTATGGCATTGATGTTGCCGGAATAATTATGCGTGGGAGGTATGCATGATGAAAATGATGAAAACAGCTGGCATGTTGCTGGTTTTCATTTTAGGTGTTGCATTGCTTGTTGCGGGCTGCTCCTCAGGGCAGCAGGTTCAGGGAACTCCGAGGGTTATTGATGACGGCAATGCTCAGGCTCAGGAAGTTCCGCCTTCCCCATCACCGCCAGCAGAAGCTCAGGTAAGAGAGATTTCTGTGAGGGCTTTCCAGTGGGGCTTTGAGCCCAGCACCATAACGGTGAAGAAGGACGAAGCAGTAAGGCTTATGATTACAAGCAGCGATGTAAAGCACGGCTTTGCAATTCCGGAGTACGGCTTTGACGTGCAGCTTAGCCCGGGGAAGACTGTGCCTGTTGAGTTTGTTGCTGACAAGCCCGGCACCTTCACTGCATACTGCAGCGTTCCGTGCGGCGCAGGGCACCCTGACATGAAGGCTAAGCTTGTTGTGGAGTGATTCGGGGCTTTGCGGGTTTACTTTGCGGGTTTATGATGAAAAAAATCTCAATTTTTTTATTGCTTTTTTTATTTTTCACAGCTGTTGCACTAACGATAGCAGTTAATGCCGACCATGTGCCGGCGGATGCTCAGGCAGATGCTCAGGGAGGTGCAAAGACAGAAAGGGCTGGGGGGCTTCCAGCAGGCTTGCAGCGGCTTCAGGAGGCTGTTAATCTTCAGGCAGTCACAAGCCTGAGGAATGTTTCGTTTGCCATAGCGTTCCTTGCAGGCATTCTCAGCATCTTTTCGCCATGCACTGTTGCTGTTGTGCCTGCATTCATCGCACTTACCTTTAAGGAGAAGAGCGCGATTTCAAGGATGACTGCTGTTTTCTTTCTTGGCTTTTCGCTTTCATTCATAGCGCTTGGCATACTTATTGCGTATCTTGGAAAGGTTTCCTTTGTTTTCTTCCAGAACGACTCTGCTGCGCTGATACAGGGGATTGGCTTCCTGCTTGTGGTGTTTGGCGTGCTGACTTTTCTGGGGAAAGGGTTTATGTTCATCAATCTTAAAATAAGGCCCGGGCATGATGTTCCGGGAGTGTTTGCGTTCGGAGCTTTGTTTGCTGTTGGCTGGAGCGCCTGCACAGGGCCTGTGATAGCAGGCATCCTGTCAATAGCTGCTGTGCTTAACAACTACGCATACGCTGCTCTGCTTCTTTTCTTCTACTCTTTGGGGATTGCTCTCCCGTTGTTCGTGATGGCTTTTGCTTATGACCGCTACAACCTTGCCGGGAGCAGGCTTGTAAGGGGCTGGGAGTATAATCTGCGCATTTTTGGGCAGGAGTTCATCATCCACACTACAAAGGCTGCTGCAGGAGTCCTCCTGATTCTGCTCGGGCTTCTTTTCATAATATTCAGGGGAACAACAGCCCTTACTGTTGCTGACTTGTGGGGCAGGATGGCTGTGTTCATTGCTTTGATGCTCGCAGCATACATTGCTGGCTATGCTGAGCTTTTTGACAGGGTTCTGCTGCAAAACGTGAACTTGTTCAACATAATAGGCGTTTTAGTCCTGCTGCTGTTCCTTTTCCTCGCATGGCGGTTCATATTCAGGACAAGGGGGGATGATGGCAATGGCGGCGGCAGGAATGGAAGGAACTAAGCACTTCACTGCCTTGCTTGTTTTGCTTGCTGTGCTTCTGGCTGCCGGCTGCGGGCAGCAGGCAGAAAGCAGTTCGCAGCAAGAGAAAGAGCAAGCTCAGGCGCAGCCGTATGAGGCACATGCCTATGTGGCTCCCCAAAACCCTGACTCATTGCAGCCGAAAGAGGTTGTTGAGGCATACTACAACGCATTCGCAAGCCGCGACTACAGGACAATGTATGCGGTCATCTCTGACGGCTTCAAGAAGATAGAGCCGACTGCAAAGGACTATGCATCTTTTGAGCAGGAAATGTCAAGGTTCTACGAAACTGCTTCATCAATTAAGCTGATTAGCGTTGACGAGCCCCAGATAGACGCTGACACAGCTACTGTAGGCTACAAGCTGGAAGTAGTGCTTCTTTCAGGCGCAGTAAAGCCCTTTGACAGCGCATTCACCCTCAGGAAGCGCAGCAACGGCTGGAAGCTTATCCATCCGTACGGCCAGAATATTGATGCAAACTAGGTGTGTTGCGGCTTTACTGATAAGCCCTTGAGCGCTTATCTATCTTGACAATGCCGATTTTATTGGCTTCATAATCAACTTCATACAGGATTCTGTATTTCCCTACGCGCACGCGAAACAGCTTTTCCCTGTAGCCTTCAACCGCCTTTGAGTCCGGAGTTATAGGGTTGTGCCGCATCTGTTCTATTTTCACAAGAACCCTGTCAACTATGGCTTTGTCTTCTTTTTTGAGGAACTTCAGCGGTTGGTTAGAATAATAAACATCAAGCATTATGCCCGCAGCTCTTTTTTGACTTGCTCATGTGACAGAAGCCTGCCTGACGCCTTTTCCTTCCTGTAGTCCATTAATGCCAGATAGTCCTCTTCGGTCATTACGCTGTCTATGTCTGCCATTTGCGCTTTTATCTGGGTGACTTCCTTTTCAAGCTTCTGCAATTTTTGCATTATTAATTTTTCGCCAGCCATGCAGCAGCATAAGAAGGGCGGCTTTATAAATATATTGCATTTTTGCGGCCAGAATATTGATGTGGGCTGAAAGACTGTAAAGCATTAGCCGTTATTGGCGTATACAGTATCAATAATTGCGCGAACAGTTTCGCCAGTGCGTCTATTGGTGGCGGCCAGCACTGTGTATGTGGCTGACAAGTTATGCGCAATGCTGGCGCACTCAGCAAGTTTTGCCTTTGTGTCCTTGCCATCTTCAGCTGCTGCTTCAAGCCCTGTGAAAAACTCGTGCCCGTAGGAAAAGACAACTTAGGCAGACTCATACGCACTGGCGTACTCGCCCCGCCTTTGAGCGGCTTTTTCAAGCCATGATTTCGGGCTTAGGGTTCTTCCGAAAATCAAAAAGATGAGAGGGACTGTTAATCTTACGGTAGTCATGGCTGCGCTTTCCCAATGCTTTGGAGGCGATTTCAAACCGGTTAAAAGTTGCATATGTAGTCTTTCTGTTTTATGTGTGCTTGCAAGCAGGTTTCTTGCCTGTTCCTGTAAGTGTGTATGTGCAGTTAGCTGCGCATCAGCGTATTCATGAGGGAATTGCATGAAGCTTGTTTCATCATACCAAAAAACAGTGTCGTTGAGAACTGTCCTGTATAATCCTGGTACTGCCATTACTTCCATGTTCAAGCCGGTTGCAGAAAGCACCAGGCGGTTGTCGCCAGAGGCTTCAAGAAGCTCAGTCAGGGAAGGTGCCATGATATAAGGAAATGGCTGTGTGCTTATAAATATTGCCGGCAATCGGCAAAGTCAAGTTGTGTGTGTTGAAGCAGGGTCTCAGTTAGTAAACAAGCGAGTGCAAGCAACAATGCTGGCGAAGCGGGGGTTGCCCCCTTCGGGGTGCTGAGAGCTTTTGCCGCAGCAAAAGCGTCCAGCCATTGTTGTTGCTTGCACTTTCGAATTTTGACACTTAACTTGACTTCATCCCATTATCTATCAATCATTTCCTCATTACCGCAAACGTATAAGTCTTGTAAACGCTTGTGGGCCTGAACTTGAGCTTGAAGTTGAGCAGCGGCTTTGGGCTTCCTCCGAAGTCAGCATATTTGTAGCCGGTTCCTTTTATCAGCGCGAGGTCTTCAATGTTTGCTACTTCTCCCAGCCCTTCATGCCTGTAGTCGTATATTCCTATGGCTGAATAGTAGCTGTGGTCTGAGTTTGGTATGTCCCACCCTGCTGTTATGCTTGCAGGCTCTCCATTAATCAGTATGCTCTTTGCAAGCCTTGTTCCTGCAAAACCGTTTTCAATCAGGCGGAGATACCTCTCATGGAATGTCTTGTTGTTGCTTCGCCTGTAAGAGTATTGTCCGTGCTGCCCTCTTTGCCTTGTCCATTCCTTGACGAGCTGCCTGAGCCTTTCTGCAGGCACTGTTGCCGAGTCAACAGTCTCAACATTTCCGTTCCTGTAAAGCTGGTTTTTTATGTTTCGGAGCTTTTTCCACTCTCCGCCTTCAAGCTTTTCGCCGTTCCACTTTGAGAAGTCAAACACGGGCCAGTAAAGCGCAAACCTCGGCTTTCCTATGGCGTAAGCACTTTTGCTGCTTTTGCCGCCGGCATATGCTATTATTTCCTTTCTCAGCTGCTCAGGCGCCTCTACTACGAATTTCCCCCTGTTTTTGAGGCAGCTGTCCACCGCCTCAAACAAAAGCGTGATTCTTTCCTGCTCTGGAGCAATCACGTCGCCTATCATCATCCATTCATTAACGCCTTTGAAGTGCTGCGCGAGTATGCCTTTTCCGCTGCCAAAGCTCAGGAAAACGTTTTTTGCGCCTGTCTCCTCAAGGTTCTGGTAGTGGTGGTAGTTGTGCTCCGGCGAGCTTCCGTTCTTCCCTATGCAGCTTTCTATAAGCTTTCTTTCCGCTACTGTGTCTTCTATGAATTCCATGCTTTACTTCCTCTTCACTGTGAAGCTTTTTATCAGGAATGCAGGGTGATAGCTAAGCTTTGTGCTCTTTAGATAAGCGACTCCCATGTCTTCCTGCGCATTGACGTATTTGCAGCTCCTCCAGCACCTCTTTACGAATTCGTTGTATATGTACTGCGGCAGCCCTTTTATGCTGAGGTTTGTCTTTTCAACAATGATGCTGCACATCTCCGCGTTGACCTCGTTTCCAAAGGTCATGCCCTGTATCTTTCCGTCTATAATGACCACTATGCCTTTGAGCCCTAATTGCCCTGCGAGCCCGACTGTGTCATTCGCAATCCTTGTTTCTGTCTCAAACTGGAACTTCAGCTCCTTGCTGATGACTGTTGTTTCGGCTTTTTGTTTCCTCCACGCCCTGAGAAGCTCAAGGCATCCTTTTTTGTGCTTTTCCGCCGAGTATAGCTCAACTTCCGGCTTGTAGCTTGAAAGGAAATTGTTTATCATGTTTCGCTTATCCCTGTACCTGCCGCCTTTAAGCTCTATCAGGTCCTGCGTGTTGTAGACGTAGTCCTGGCTTTGGTGGCTTGCTTCATACCCTTTTAGCCCTGAGTATTCTTCGGCAAGCTCTTCTGGAAGGTAGAGAAGCTTTGTTTCCCTGCCCGGCACGTTTTCCGCGTTCAGCTCGTCAGCTATGCTGAAGCAGATATCTGTTGTTTCCTGGAGCTTTTCCCCGCCGATGACAGGCCCCCAGATGGCTGTGCTGCCTTCAAAGTCCGCAAACACGCACAGGTTGCCGTTGATTTCAGCCCGCCTCATGTTGAGCTGGCTGCTCCAGATGTATATCATTGAGAAGCACTGGTCTGCAAGCGGCTTCTTCAGCGTGCTGTACGCCTTGTCAAAGATTGGCTTGTCTGAAAGCGCAATCCTCCTCACTCCGTGCTTTTCAGAATGTCTCATCAGCCTTTGCAAAGTATTCCCTTACGCGCTGCTGTATGCTCAGGAGAAGGAACTTCTCTATCTTTGTGTCATATGTTTCCAGCAGGGGGAGGAACTCTGTTATCCTGTACTTGTTTCTTGTCTTTTCTATTATGAACAGCTCCTTAAGGCGCTTCAGCTGCCTTCTTATGTTTGATGAAGCTATTCCAAGCATCTGCAGCCTGTGCTGCTTTCTGTTCTGCATGACTTTCTTCTCTATCTCGCTGCACGACAGGAACTTCTTCCTTTTCCTGTGCCTGAGGAGCACATGCAGGACGTCAACGATTACGTCTCTCGAATCCCCTGGCTGGAGAAGGCCTATCGCCAGGCACAGCTTCTTGACGAGCTCTCTCTCATTGAGGTTGCCCGGCTTTTCATATTTCCTGAGGGTTATCTCGGCCAGCGGTGTGTCTCGCGCTATTTTCATGCTTATAACTTTTAAGAATTCAGCACTATAAATAGTTTTCTGTGCTTCAACAATTCCTGCGAAGTATCGTAAATTAGAATTGCGCAAATAATAGAGGACTTTGAATAACCCTTGTTTATTTCAAAATACAAAGTCCTTCTTTGAGAGGTTTGGTGTATTTTAGTGGGTTATTCAAACCTCTCAATAATCTGATGGGCGCAATTCTCTATATTTAAGGCAAAACACGCCGAATTTGCGTGAAATTCCATAATTCGCTGAAAAAATTTTCCGACGACAAAAATTTTTTGCAAAAAAATAATAGAAAAGTTTATATACCTGTTGCATCAGTAAATAACTTTGCAGGTGATAATGCGAGATGC
>JACPIG010000062.1 GCA_016188205.1 Candidatus Woesearchaeota archaeon | reverse complement strand
AGCCTTAGAGTGGCGGCTGATGCAAACGGCCACGACCTGAGGAATGTGATAGCGGAAATAGCAGGAAAGGTTGACGGCAGCTTCGGAGGGCACACAGGCGCTGCAGGCGCAGTAATAAAAACAGAAAGAGAGCAGGAATTCATAGAAGAGGCGAAGAAGGCGTTTGAGCTTCTGGTATAGATTATACCTATCGTTGGATTAAAATCTACCGAAAGGTTTTTATATTTGGTATATATTATACCTGTTAGAGGTATAAAAAATACCGCCATGAC
Organism: Candidatus Woesearchaeota archaeon; assembly: GCA_016188205.1. Taxonomy (GTDB): domain Archaea; phylum Nanobdellota; class Nanobdellia; order Woesearchaeales; family UBA10216; genus JACPIG01. Next base: position 10,449 of record JACPIG010000062.1, on the reverse strand, counting down.
TTCGGTACAGGACCACAAAAACAAAATAAGAGAACACCTTGACGAGATTAAGGATGCCATAGACCAAGGAATAGAGAACAAACCTGTAACAATAGGCTTCCATTGCAGCGCATGTTCCGTACAGCTTCTTGAGCTTTACCTCCACATTCTCAATAAGATACCTGTCGGAAAATTGGTAAAACACGACTGGTTCAAGCGACCAAAGGAAACGCAGAAGATAGAGCCGCTAATAGAAAGAAAGCTGCCTGTAGAATTTCCTCTGAAAACGGAAATATACGAGCTCATATACAGGATAGAAGATAAAAGAAACACGCTGATGTACGGCAAATCAGACAAAGCGCAGATAAAGGAAGTATATTTATCCTTTGCCAGACTGAAAGAGCTTATTATGCAAGAACTGAAGAAGGCAGGTGAGGAAATTGAATAAGCAGGCTGTTATAGGGTATGCGGAATCGTTTGTATCGTTTTTATTGCCTGAACTAAAGGACCTGCCGGTCAAGGACATAATACTCTTCGGCAGCACTGCAAGAGGGGATTATGATAAAAGCAGCGACATTGACATATTCATTGATTTGGAAAAAGAGGAAGATGCACCCAAAGTTGAGAAAATAGTAAACTCAAACCTGAAGAAGTTCTATAAATCAAGGATTTTTGAGATGTGGGGTCTAAAGGGCATTAAGAGCAGCATAAGCGTAAAAACCGGCATGCTGGAGAAATGGGGGCTGAAACGGAGCATAATAAGCGATGGCATAATACTTTATGGCAGGTACAGGCAGCAGCCGAAAGGCATGCAGCATTATTCGCTTTTGGTCTTTGAACCAATAAAAAATGTTACAAAAAGAAACAGAATAATAAGGCGGCTGATTGGAAGAAAGGAAAAAGGATACGCCAGGGAAGGCCTTATAAAGGCAATAAATGCCCTGCCTTTGTCGCAGAGAGTTTTAGCAGTGCCAATAGAGCAATCCAGCAAGGTAATAGAAATTTTTTCAAAGGAACGAGTCGACTACACGATATTCGAGTTCTGGACAGACCAGTTTGCAAAAAAACAGGGATAGCTTTATTCCCGATTCACTCCCGAAACTCAATATCATCAATGATGCCGTCAGAGTCAAGGTCAATGCCCTCAACAACCTTTGCCTTAACAGAGCGGCTGTGAATGTTGCCTGCTGAAATCTCCTTAAAGCCCTTAAGGAAAGCAATGATTGCAGCCCTTGTGCCCATGTACCTCTTTCCGGCAACCAGAAGTATATGCCTCTCAGCGTCAAAAGGGTTCTTTGCCTTCACAACAAGCCCTGACTCGTCATTCGGATAAATGTTGCCTGAAATTGTTGACTTTATGCCCCAATGGCTTTCCCTGTCAAAGCGCACAGGAAGCTTTGAATTAACCATCGCCGTGATTTTGTTCACAACAGGGCCGCCAATAAGGATAAGGTTGTTCTTAAGCTCGCTTTCCTGCACTTCTGTGTCCAGCTTCACATAGAAATTTGGCACATAATTAAGGAAAGTGCCAAGGAACAGGGCAAGATCCATCCCGTAATAGCCGTCTCTTGAGCGCGCCTTTTCAGGACCGTGCGGGTCAGGGCTGCCTACAATTATCATTGCGTCCAGCTTTCCGTCCTTTATGAAGGGCTCAAGGAAATCCGTTTCTGCGCCCTGATTCGCAAGCAGCTTGTTCGTCTCCTCCAAATCCCTGAACCTCATGACAAAAGCAGGCTTGTCAGCAGCATAGAACTTTGCGACAGCGCCCTGCCTGCCCTCCTGCTTAACGACTTTTATCGCCCCGCACTTCTCTAAGTTGCGGATGTGGTAATAGACCTTCTGCTCATGAACCTTCAGCTCCTTTGCAACCTCAATCGGGTACATTGGCTTTGAGGCAAGCAGCTTAAGGATTCTTATTGCCAGCCCGGAACTGAAGTTCCCTGCGTCTTCCGGCGATATTTCCTTTGCAGGAAGCGAAAGCACCCCATTGCCTCCTTTGCCTGCTTTTCCCTTCCTAAACTCCACTACAAACATGTTCATAACACCCTTAAAACGAGAATTATAAGGTTTTATTTAAAGGTTTCTTATTTCATGCCATTGCCCTAACCTGTCTTTGAGCCAAGCCTTGAAGCCGATTGTAATGCCTTGCTAACAAGTTCTCATCCACAAATACTTCGCCGCTCCCAACAGCGCCTGAAACAATAATATCGTAAGCAGCATCAGCGCAGTAGGCATAAACATTTCCAGAAGGCTCGCATATCACTCTTGCAGCGCTCGCTAACGCCTGCCTTGCCCTCTCTCTGGTTCTTCCCCCAATGCCTTTTCCAATATCTCCAAGATTCTTTCCACTTAACAGTCCGCTCACAACCAAGCACTTCTGGTCATTCAAACGGTTTCCGCTTATAAGCTCCTCAACCCTTTCGCCCAGAACGCTGGCTAAGTTATAGCCTGCCCTTTCAGAATTGGCATCAGCCACATATGCCACCACATTATCCAGCTTTGGAGCCAGAGCCTCAACAGCATCATAAATGTATCCTTCCCACTCTTTATCCTGCGGGGAGTTGTGAGCAGGCGGATTATTTCGCACATAGCGGTAAACAAGGAGGTGAGAATTTACAAGGAGAGGCATTATTGGCCCTTCTTCTAAATTATGTGACCAGTAAGGCCCTGTGCTTATAACTTTCGCTGCCTGAGCCCATCCATCTTTGTGCCTGACTATTTCCCTGCCTACTCTTTCAGTTATGCATTCCAGTGTTCTCGCGGAAGCTCTGGCTTTACCTGTCCCCGCAGCATACCTTATCCTTTGAGCCGCAGCAGCGGTCTTGCGGTATCGCTCATCAAGAAACTCAACAGCCCTCAAAGCTTCATCAGGCACACTTATGCCCCTGATTAAGCCTGGTGTGTATAGCATGCGTATTCACCATTGGCTGCAAATCAACCAAGCCCAGGAACAGGCCCATAACCCCTTTCTTCGCGCACCCTGCTCAGCTCAGCCAGCCCTTTTGGACCAAGGTTTTTTATTTCCAGCAAAGCCTGCGCATCCATACTTAAAATTTTTCCCAAACTGCCGAGTCCTGACCTGCTGACAGCATTAACGACATATGTAGGAACGCCGTGCTGCTCAAGTATTTCTTTCAGGTCCAGAACTATGACGGCGTTTTTATCGTCTGAAGTCCTGTTTTTTCTCAACCTTTCATAATGGCCCTGTGCAAGTTCAGATAGCTCTTTATAGAATTTCACCAGCCTGTCTGCATCCACGAATACCTCGCCGCCTTTGACAAGAGCAGAACCATAACCAGGAACAACAATCTCGCCGCCTTGAACAGCGCCGTTTGCAAGCAAACCATAAGCCCTGTCTGCAAAATGGGCTGCTGTAATATAGGCTGAGTATAGTGGCAACAGGCTGACAGTCCCAACAAGTTTATTGGCAGTGTAAGCGGGTTCACCAATTAACGCCTCTATTTTCTGATAACTCTTTCCCTGCATGCGGGCGTCAAAGGCATCTTTGTATGCATCTCCAAGCCTCCCTGCATCTTTCCTGATTATTTCCGCAGAGCCTCCAGCCAAGTAGCGAACAACTTCATCCAGCCTTAGCATTATCGCGCGTTCAGCAACCTCCGGATAAAGTACGCTGCCGTTGTCATAATTTCGGCCTTTTACCGGCTGAGGGTTATCTTTGGAATAAGCTGCAACCAAATCGTTCAAGCCTACGCCAATCCTGAGAAACGCGTCCATGCTGACAACTCTTGCTTCAGGAGGCCAGTTCTGGCTGTCTTTTGTCCACATATTCTGTCTTTTTATCACAGCGCCAACCAGCCCAGCTACTATTCTTCTCCGCATTTCTGCGCTTACAGAAGGACGTCCTGGGAATTCCGGCTTGACTCTTTCCGAGGCTGCAATAACTGCAGCGTATCTTTCTCCAAGAAAACCTACAGCTGCCTCTGCTTCAGCCATAGTCGCAATGGCTTCTATGCCTCTTGACGTGTATAATGGATTGTTCATAAGTATCGTGCCTGAATTGTTACTTGGTAGTGATTGCTATTATATAAACCTGTTGATTTTTGCTGAAAAGAATAATTTTATATAAAGCGCTCAATTGCCTGGCAAAAGGGCAAAAGAGGTTATCTAGAACAGGCTATATGGTGTTTTTATGTACAAGATAGCATTAATACCCGGAGACCTCATTGGCCCTGTCGTTACAGATGCGGCTTTATGCGCGCTGGATGCTGCGAAACCAGCATTCAAAGACCCCTCTTTTGAAGTTAAAGAATTCCCTCTCGGAGCTGATTTCTATTTGCAGCATGGCGAAGCATTGCCGAGAGGAATACTATCTGAGCTTGAAGGATACAATGCTATTTTGAAAGGGCCTGTTGGAGACCCTTCAAAAGTGAAACCAGGAGTTTTGGAAACAGGAATAATAATCGGGCTAAGGCAATATTTTGACCAGTATGTGAATTTGCGGCCTGTCCGCCTGCCGGAAGGAGTGCCAAGCATACTGGCTGGCAAGGGTCCTGCTGAAATAAATTTTGTGATTGTAAGAGAAAATACTGAAGGTCTTTATGCAAGACATGGCGGCGCTTCTTATGTCGGGACTGACAGCGGGTTTGCACAGGACATAATGGTTGCAACCCAGCACGGAGTTGACAGGGTTCTGCGCTATTCTGCAGAGTATGCACTGAGGCATCCAAAACCAGGAGAGAAGCCAAAACTGACAGTTGTGCATAAGACAAATATCCTTGTCAATACAGCGCAGATATGGAATGAGGGCATAAAGAGGGTAAAAGCAGTGTATCCTGACCTGGCAGTGGAATATAGCCATGTTGACGCTTTCGCCATGAGGATGCTGACCAATCCGGAAACTATTCATGTAGCGGCCATGGAAAACATGTTCGGAGACATACTGACTGACATTGGAGCGGTCCTGCAAGGCGGCATAGGCTCTGCAGCCTCCGGAAATATCAACCCATACGGCGTTTCCATGTTCGAGCCCATCCATGGCTCTGCGCCTGACATTGTAGGAACAGAAAAGGTAAGAATTGAAGCAATGGTCATGGCAGCTGCCATGATGCTGGAGCACCTTGGAGAAGAAACTGCCGCAGACATAATCAGGCAAGCCGCTCTTGAAAACATAAGAAAGCCTGACTATTCCAGCAGAGGAACCACACAGTTGACCTCTGATCTTTTAAGCCGAGTAGAAGAATTGGCAGGTCTTTCAGGCAGGCTGGAACAAGTGCGAAGACATGCAATGAAAACTTCATGATTTGCAATAAATGTTCGGTGATAAATTATGTCCGAAGGAACACTATATGACAAAGTGTTTGACGCCCACGTTGTAGGCGGGCTTCCAACAGGGCAGCTGCAGGTCTTTATCGGGCTTCACCTGATACATGATGTGACAATCTCTCCTGCATTCGGCATGCTAAGGGAGGCAGGCATGCGCGTGGCATTCCCTGAAAGGACGTTTGCAACTGCAGACCACATGGTTCCTACACACAGCCTTCTAAGACCTTTTAGCGACCAACAGGCAGAAACACTCGTATCAGAACTAGAAAGGAACGTAAGACAGTATGGCATCACATTCTTTGCGCCAGGCTCGGATAGGCATGGAATAGTGCACATTATCGGCCCTGAATTAGGGCTTACCCAGCCTGGTATGACTATTGCGTGCGGAGACAGCCACACGAGCACGCATGGAGCCTTTGGAGCCATTGCACTCGGCGTGGGAACAACTGAAATCAGGTATTTATTAGAAACGCAAACGCTCCCTCTTGACAGGCTGAAAGTCAGGAGGATTAATGTAGACGGAGAACTGCAGCGAGGCGTATATGCGAAAGACGTAATACTCGAGATAATAAGAATGCTTGGTGTTGGCGGGGGCAAAGGCTTTGCCTATGAATATGGCGGAGCCGTAGTTGACAGGATGACCATGGAAGGAAGGATGACGCTGTGCAATATGAGCATAGAAGGCGGAGCCCTGGTAGGTTATGTAAACCCTGATGATACCACCTTTGCATACATTAAAGGACGAGAATACGCTCCTAAAGGTACAGCCTTTGACCGTGCAGTTGCGTTTTGGAGATCTGTGGCTTCTGATCCAAAAGCCAAATATGATCACACCGTTAATTTAGATGGGGGCAAGCTGGAACCTATGGTAACCTGGGGCACTAATCCAGGACAGGCAGTAGGAGTTACACAGAGATTACCAAGACTTGAAGACCTGCCAGAATCAGAAAGGGGAACTGCAGGGCAAGCTTATGAGCACATGAGACTTACACCCGGCGGATACTTAGTCGGGACACCGGTAAATGTTGCATTCATTGGCTCATGCACAAATGGCAGGATTTCTGATTTGCGCGAGGCAGCATCAATACTTGAAGGGCGCCACGTTGCAGAAGGTGTCAGAGCGCTGGTTGTTCCGGGATCACAGTCAATAAAGTATCAGGCTGAGCAGGAAGGGCTTGACAGGATTTTCACGGAAGCAGGAGCGGAGTGGAGAAATGATGGCTGCTCAATGTGCCTGGGGATGAACCCTGACAGGCTTATTGGCGATGAGCTATGCGCATCTTCGTCAAACAGGAACTTCGTAGGAAGGCAGGGAAGCCCCCTTGGCAGGACAATCCTTATGAGCCCGGCAATGGTTGCGGCAGCTGCTGCTGCAGGAAGAGTTGTTGATGTGAGGGAATATGCGAGGTAAAAACTATGCCGATTGATGATTTGATAATTGTGACGATTTCAGGAACAGCTATACCTTTAGGAGGCGACGACACAGATACAGACACGATAACGCCTGCAGACGCAATGAAGGAACCAACATTTGCCAATTCTGCAGGCTACCTGTTCCGCGATGCGAGAAAAGCAAACCCAAGACATCCTCTTAACAATCATGCTTATGACGGCGCGTCCATACTTATTGTCGGAAGAAACTTTGGCATAGGCTCTTCAAGGGAAACCGCGCCGCAGGCAATACAGCGCTATGGAATAAATGCTCTTGTAGGCGAATCATTCGGTCCCATTTTTGCAGGCACATGCAAGTCATTGGGAATGCCAGCAGTAACATCAGCTCATGATGACGTTGCCCTGCTAATGCAGCTCACAGAAAGAAATCCAGGGACAATTTACACTCTTGACCTGACAACGAAAACATTGGCTTATGATGGAGGCGCTGTGCCTATAGAGATTCCTGAACCAACAAGGGTAGCATTAATGACAGGAAGCTGGAATGCATTGGCAATGCTAAAAGCCAATTCAGGCAGAGCAAGGGAAGTTGCTGCAGGATTGCCTTATATGCGCGGATTTGCCGAGTGAGTTATTAGAAACTTATTAGATGACAACAAAAACTCAAAGCAGGTTCCTAATCCCGTTTATGTGCTCTGCAATCTCATTGCCTGCCTTTGTAAGGGTAAGAATCTTAAGCCTGCCCTGCTTCTCAAAGTTGACAAGCCCTGCCTTCTGCATCTCCTGAAGAATCTTGACAACGTGCGAGTAAGTGCAGTCAATTGACTTTGCCAAACTTGAGGCGTAAACAGCGCCCTTTGCGTTCTTCAGCCCTATAAGCATCATTGCCGGCTTTTCCCTGAAAAACACGTTGAAGATTTCCTTGTTCTGCAAATTCGCCACCCCTTATATAATTTTCAGCTGCGCAAAGCAGCTATATAATGCCAGACATAAATAATTATACAAATTGTTATGTCTGGCAAACATAGTAACTGACATTTCCATATAAAAACTTTTGTCAGTTACTATATTTTGTAAAATCTATTTTTTGGCACATATTTAAATGTTTTGCTTTGCCGAAATTTGACGACGAGAAACAACTGCAAAGACCATTATCTCCACATGGACATCGCTTCTTCCTCAACGAAGTGAAGCTCTCCGGGAACGATGAGGCAGTGAGGCGGCGCGCCAAAATTGTAGTTAAGCAGCTCTTTTGCCACACCGGCTTTTATAACAAATTCTCTATATCCAGAAGAATCCTTATTGCAGCGTTCACTGTCATGAATTTATTGTCAGCAGGCTTCAGGTCAAGAATGGGAAGCGTATGCAATCCGAGTATCCTGTTCTGCTTCAGGACTTCGTAGGCGGTAACAGGCTGGAAATTGGTTTCCGGAAAAGGAACAGAACTGGTCTTGCCGAACTTGTAAATCTGAAGCCCTGTTATGCCGACTGACGTAAGGATTGAGGCGTTGTTTATTACCTCAAATTTTATTCCCCGGCGCTTAGCCCTGAGCATAATGTCAATGTGCGTTGTTGCAGCAAGAGGGTCCCCAATCACGAGCAGCGCAACGTCTGAAAAGGCAGCCCTGTCAACTATCTCGTTGCCCTGCTCAACAAGCTCGCGGTTTGCAGGAATTATCTTTTTGCCGTAGAACCTTTCCAGGTCAGCAACGCTGCATGCCAGCGTGCTGCTGTAAGTTTCCAGATAAACGAAGCTGCACTTCCTTACTGCGTCCAGCCCCCTGACTGTAATGTCCCTCTCGTCATTAAGCCCGATGCCGATAAGGTAGAGAGACATAAGGAGTTGAGAAAAAGCAGCTGCTTAAAAAGGTTTATGCGCTCTGTTTTTCTTACCTGCCTGCACTTCCCTTGGCAAGTGCTGCAGCATACGAGCCTAAGCCTTCTGCAAGATTTGCTTTCATCCTTGCAACGCTCACCCTTGCTCCTGGATAGTGTGAAAGGAGCCCTTCCACGCCAATAACCAGCTTTCCCAGCTCCATAGCCCTGTCCTCTCCGCTGCAAAGAAGCAGAGGCGTTATGTAAGTTGATGATTCTCTGGGGACTCCTCCGTCCAGCGTGTGCACAATCAAAGCAAGACCGCCAAGCCCAACAGGCGCATCATAAACTTTACCCCTCATATCAGTTGTGCTTATGCGAATTGGCGGGTCTATCCTCAACTCGTACTTCCCTTCCTCTTCAGCAAGAATTATTGGCTCACTGTAAAGACCGCCAAGTGAAGCTGCCTGCATGACGTGAATATATGCGCTATTTGCCAATACATTGACCAGGAACTCTACAGCACTTTTCAATTTCTGCACTTTCTCATCAGGCAGCACATTACGCCGCGGCTTCGGAGGACTGTATGATGGCATCATGCCTCCCGGTTCCCTGCTTCTGTATGAGCGGCTATACTCTCTTTGGTCGCCTTCACCTGTGCCCCTGTGTAGGCTCAAAATCCCCTCTGCTCCCAATGCGCTGTTCTCTAGCACTCTTTTCCGGTGCTCGTCAAGAGCTTCAGAAGCAATTCTTTCAAGTGACCTCAAGGAAGGTGTTCTTGTCATTTTTTCCTCAAATCCGGCGGTTTACTACTATGTCCAAAGTGAGATAAAACCTTTTATTATCATATCTGACATCTTCAGCTGCAAATACTGCTGCGGCGTGCCTATCATCACTGACATACAGAACAAGGCCGTTGTGAAGAATGCCTGCGGCAGTCAATGTGGTTCTGCTTTCAGGCGGAATATTCCTGTAGCTCATCTGCCTCAGAATCCTGCGTGCGTGCTCATTAAACAACGTTCCCAGTTCTTCAGGAATGTACTTTTTTTGAATGCTTATCCCGGATTCTCCGAAATCATTTCCTGTGAGGCTGTCGTTGGGCTTTATCAGCATTTTTGGCTCTATTCACAGTTGTAGCCTGTAGTTTATTCAGATTCAAAAAGGACTGAGGTTCCTAATCAGGCTGCCAAGCCAAGACTCCCTTCCGGCACCCCTGTTTGGGTCATCAACAGCAATAGTTATGGCTCTTCGCACTTTGTTGTCAAGCGTCTGAACACACCTAGGATCTATTACTGCTGCGGCGCCAATTCCCATATTGCAGTAAAGTATGTTGCCGTTTGTCATGTAGCCTGCTGCAAATAAATCCAATTCCTGTCCGGGTTGAACTACTCCGCGGTCCGGTCTTTGCCGAATTTGTCTCATATACCGGTCTACGGCGGCATCGTATAACTGCGGAATTGGTCCCAGGTCCCATGTGGAAACAACCCTTACAGCGTTTGGGTCAAAACCATTCCCGCTTAAGTCATAATTAGGTAGTATCTGCATTTTGCTCTCACCCCACAGTTCCTAAGTAGCACTAGTATATAAACCTTTCCATCATAGCCACTTAAAAGTAGTGACTTTAGAAAGGTTTATATACTGGAGATTCCAGAAGGGGCATATAGGAAACAGGGCTTACGGGGGTGATAAACTCATGATAAAAAGAAGCGTGCAGATACTGGAAAGCATGCAGCACAGGACAGGGCTGTTTTCAGCTGCTGCAAAGCAAGTGAAGACAGGCTACAACAGGGCTTGGATTCGCGACAACATCTATGCAGCCCTCGGGATGGAAGCTGTAAAAAGCAGCAAGGCAAAAAGGGCGGTTGTAAAGACCTATAGAGCGCTCCTTGACATACTTCTGAAGCATGAGTACAAGATAGACTGGATGATAAAGGAACCGTTTCCAAAGCAAAGCCACAGGTATATACATGCAAGGTACGA
>JACPIG010000061.1 GCA_016188205.1 Candidatus Woesearchaeota archaeon | reverse complement strand
CGCGCAGGAAATCCACGACATACTTTTGCTTTCAAGGCCGGACTACACTGTTTTTGACGAGATGCGCAACACAGCGGATTTTAAACTTTTCGCAGACTTAAGGCTTGCAGGAATAGGGCTTGCCGGTGTTGTGCACGCGACAAACCCAATTGACGCCATACAGCGCTTTGTTGGAAGAATAGAGCTGGGCGTGATTCCGCAGGTGATTGACACAGTCATTTTCATAAAGGACGGCTTTGTTGAAAAGGTGCTTAGCTTGTCAATGACTGTCAAGGTTCCTGAGGGCATGACTGAGGCGGATTTGGCAAGGCCTGTTGTTGTTGTGAATGACTTTGAGACCAGAAAGCTTGAGTATGAGCTTTACAGCTACGGCGAGGAAACTGTTGTGATTCCTGTTCGCACAGGAGAGAAAGCTCCGGGAAGGGTGCTTGCGGAAAAGTCAGTCCTTAATGAGTTCAGGAACTATGTGAGCAGCGCAAAGGCGGACATGCTTTCTGACCACAAGGTAATAGTTTATGTTCCAGAGAATGAAATAGCGAGGGTTATAGGCAAGCAGGGCAAGACCATTGAGCAGATTGAAAGGAGGCTTGGGCTTTCAATAGACATCCAGCCCCTGGGAAAGCAGGTGAGCGAGGAGAAGCAGATAGCGTTTGAGGCACAGTTCAGCAAGAAGCACGTCATGCTCATTATTGACAAGCTCTTTGCCGGCAAGAACGTCAACATATTCATAGACGAAGACTACCTGTTGACTGCCAACGTTGGCAAGGAAGGAATTGTGAAGATAAGCATGAAGAACAAGATAGGCAAGATGGTTGCAGAAGCTGTGAACATGCACGAGAAGCTGAGGGTTGTGCTTGCCTGAAAAGCATGAAACGTCAAGTCACACTTCTTGGGTCAATGCCAATTGACTTTAGGTATGTATCGAGAGAAGAAAACATATTATACTGAAAACCCTTAAGTGAATCATGTAAAGACCTCATCATTGGACTACCAGATAGAATACGGGTAACATACGGCTCTAACTCATTAATCAGGTTCATTATATGTCTTACTGAACGCAATGCGCTTATAACGAACCCCGGACTTCTTGCTTCCAATGAGCCGGGGTGCCCCAGCCTTTCACTGACCGACTTATAAAACGGAGTTAATGAACTCACGATGTCAGTAAGATCCTTGAGTATTCCGTATAGGATTCTGCTTATGTCAAAAAAAGCAGATTCGAAATATTTTGAGCCATCTTTCTTTGCCTCTTCTTCGTTTGTTCGCATAAGTGCGATTTTTGACTCTAATTCTTGAATAAACGAGTCTGCCACACGAAGCACGAATTCTATACGCTCAATTTTAGCCGCCTTTAGATTCAGGTCTTCTTCATAAGTTGTCGCCATTCTACCCCGCCAATTCCTTGGCTTTTGCAGTTACTATTTAAAAATAATGTTATAAAGAGTTCCTACTTCCTAATCCCGTCTATCTTCCTCTCAATCCCGTCCAGCCTTTTGTTAAGCTTGGATATTGCCTCAAGTATCAGCTCATGCGGTGGCTTGGGCCTCATTCCCGGGGGAACGGGTTTCCTGTCCCTGAGGAAGTCAAGGATTCTTTTGTCTTTCAGGGAATAGTATTTTTTTCCTTCCTTCCATTCCGAGTCAACCAGCCCTATCTCTGAAAGCAGGGAAAGGTGGAAGTCTATTGTCTGCGGCTTCTTTCCGAGCTCATCTGCAAGCTCGGTGAGGTATTTCTCCTTTTTTGACAGGGCAAGCAGTATCTCTCTTCTTGCATCATTTGAAAGCGCCTTGTGCACGATTTCATCAAAGAGGAGCGGAGGCATGCCTTGCATGTTTCGGGTTTCATATATAAGCATTGTTATTCGGGTTTCATATGAAAACAGAAAGATTTATATACTTCCCATGCTTTCCAGTTTCATAGGAAAGTAGAAATAAAGCATGATTCAAACAAAACGGAGGCAAAAATGGGAAATGCACAAGACTTGCAGGAATATGTAAGAATGGCTGAACAGGTAGGACAAGGAGGAGCGCATGTTGCGGCGGTCATGAATTACAGGACAGCGGCAGGGCTGGCAGCATCACGCGAAGAATTAAGGGGCGTATTGGGTGCCCTGATTGAATATGCAGGCAGGCTGAAGAAGCCAGAGGACCAATTGGCAGTATATTCATGGGGGAAGGATATTATAGAAACCGGATTAGAAGGGGATCCTCTGGAGACTTTAGTAAAGGAATTGATTGGAAAAGTAAAAGCAGAACAACAAAAAGGCACAGAGGAGGTGCAAAATGCTGCCGCATGAAAGTCATGAAATGCCATCGCATGATGGGCCACCGCACAGGAAACACGAATGGATGAAGCCGCATGAGGAAATAATGGAATTGCTTAAAGCCATCTACGGGAAGGTTCAACACACAGAAGAAAAGGTTAGGAAAATAGAGGAAGAAATAATGAGGAGGGGATGAGTAAAATGGAACATCTGAAGCATGAGAGGCACGGAATGAAGCCGCACCAGTTCAGCAACTACAGGGCGCTGTTCACAGGGCTTACGGTGTCAACACTGATTACAATGGTCTTTGCAACATTCCTTGGCGTGATGACGATACCGTTGACAGTTATTTTGCCCACTTCAACGCCAATATGGATAGGCATCACCAGCCTCATCTTCATGGCGATGAAGGACTGACTGGAACATCATACTAATCAGGAATAACAAAATTCACATATCAATACTAATTGCCAATTAGTATTCTAACTATATGGATTATTGAACAGAAAAATATTTAAATCCTTCATGTGAGTTTTACACCATGGAATGGAAAAACATCCACGTTGCAGCAGACATTGTTGTGTTCACAGTCAGCAAAGGCGTTTTGCAGGTTCTGCTCATCAGGAGAAAGAACCCTCCGTTCAAAGGGCAGTTCGCATTGCCTGGCGGCTTTGTTGAGATTGATGAAAGCCTTGAGAAGGCGGCTTTGAGGGAGCTGGAGGAGGAAACTGGCGTCAGGGGAATCTTTATCAAAAAGCTTACAGCTTACGGCGATGTCAGCAGGGACCCGAGGGGAAGGATTGTAAGCATTGCCTTCATGGCGCTCATTGACTCGGAGAAGTTCAGGCTTGAAGCAAAGGCTGATGCGATGGAAGCGCAGTGGGTGGGCGTAAGCAGCGTCAGGAACCTTGCCTTTGACCACATGAAGATTCTTAATGATGCCCTTTCAGAGCTGAGGTTTGAAATCCAGACCACAAACATAGCTGCGCAGATTCTGCCTGAGAAGTTCACTCTAACTGAGCTGCAGGAGCTTTATGAGAGGGTTATGGGCGAGAAGCTTGACAAGAGGAATTTCAGGAAGAGGATTAAGGCGCTTGACATCCTCGCCAGCGCAAGGGAGACAAAGATGGAGGGTGCTCACAGGCCCGCGCTTCTTTACAGGTTCAGGAGCAGGTCTTACAGGGCTCTTAAGGACAGAATTCACGTGTTTGTTTAAGTTTTGCCGGATTTCTTGAAATTCTCAGAGTATATATCCTATATAGTGAATTGGCGAAATATTTTTATAGTAATAGTGTATATCATACAATAACTATGGCAACAGCGGTTAAAAAATGACAAAAAGGCACTTCGTTTTATTTGAAAGAAAAGTAATTTTTAAATCAAAAACTTAGTGTAAAAAACACAATATTAATAAAAAGCAGGAAAACGGAGGGGATGAACATGGGCATTGTAAGCTATTTCAGGGCAGAGCCGACTGAATATGTAAGGTTCAGTTCAGGGGGAAAGACAATAGGCGAGGGGACAGGTATCGGCAGGCACTATCTAAGGTTTAACACCAGCATAGAGCTTGTGCCTGTAAATGTTGCAGAAAAGCCCTTTGATTTCAGGGAAATGAGTGCGAACAAACAGGAAGTTATCTTACAGGGCGGATTTCTGTACCGGATTGCGGAGCCACGGAAGGTGCTCGGAGAGTATAATTTTGCCATAGACCCAGGAACAAGGGATTACCTGTCAGAGGACCCTGAAAAACTACCGGACCACGTGCTTGAGATAGCCAGGGCGAATGCACGCAGGTGCATCCAGGAAAAGACGCTGGAGGAATTGCTGGGGATGAGTGAAGAGCTCTCAGAGCACGTCATGGGCGCGCTGAATGCTTCCCCTGTGGTGAAAGGATTGGGCATAAGTGTGATGGCTGTTTATTTCAGCGCTCCGCAGGCACAGCCTGATATTGCCAAAGCGCTTGGGGCAGAATACAGGGAAGGGCTATTGAAGCTTGCAGATGCCGCAACTTACGGCAGAAGGGCTGCGGCTGTTGAACAGGACAGGATAATAAAGAGGGCAGAGCTCAAAACAGAGCATGATCTGGAAAGAGGAAGGAAGCAACTCATTGAGCTTCAGGGCGGGAATGCGACAAAGAAAGCTGAATATGAAGCTGCAGCAGCCAGGCTCGGATTAGCTCCGTTTGACGCACACACTCCTGCCAAGCTTGCTGCTCTGGCACTTTACGAGCTGGGCAGGAGAGGCAATGTGGGAAACCTGACAATAACAACAGAGCTGCTGGCTGCGCTGAGGGATGCGGGATAAAAAATGGGGCTGGACAGGATTGTCGTGGTAAGAAGGAATACACCGCTTGAGGAGCTGCTGCGCCGCCATGCAACAGCTTCTCAGGTAAAATTCTATCTTGAAAGCAGGGGTGAGTCCTACAGCGGCTACCGGGAAGCGCATGATGCTTACCATAGGGGCGTTGCAATGACAGCTTCTGCAATTCCTTCTTCAATGCGGTCGCAAGTAATAGAAAAGGGCTTTCTGCCAACACATATGTTCGCCGAAAAAGACCTGATTGTTGTAGTTGGAGACCCTGGCTTGTTTGTGAACGTGGCAAAATACGCGCAGGGGCAGCCTATAATCGTTGTCAATCCCGACGCCGAAAGGTTTGATGACACCTTCACTACATGCAGGCCGGAAACTTTCAGGAAGTGTCTTGAGGACACTCTGGGAGGGAAAACAGGGCTTGAGGAGATTACAATGGCTGAGGCTGTAATGGAGGACGGTCAGTCAATGCTGGCATTGAACGACTTGTATATTGGAAGGAGTTCTCATGTTTCGGCAAAGTACAGGATTGAGCATGGGAAAAAGTCTGAAATGCAGTCGTCAGACGGAATACTGGTATCAACAGGGGCAGGCTCAACAGGCTGGCTGACATCCATAATGGTCGGAGCGTATGCGCTTGCCGGCAATCAGAGCTGCCCGTTGGAGCAGGTGGCGTTTCCAAGGGATTCGGATTACCTTGTCTTTACAGTGATGAATCCCTTTCCTTCAAGAATCACAGGGACAGGCATAATAAGGGGCAGGGCAGCAGGAAATAATCCATTGAAGGTTGTGTCTCAAATGCCTGAGAGCGGAGTGATTTTCAGCGACGGAATAGAGTCTGATTATCTGGAGTTCACAGCAGGCAAAACGGCAACAATCATGCCCGCATACCAGAAAGCGCACCTTGTAAGGTGGCAGGCGCGATAGTTCTTTCAGTATATACCATATATGCCACATTTCCAAAACATTTATATAGTAGTTAGTGTATACTATACACTAATTGTGGCGTTGAGCGTTTTTAAGGCTCAAAGTAAGTGTAAAAAACACAATAACTATATGGTGATTGGTATGGTGGCTGATTTGGAAAGACTGGCGCAGGATGAGCAGGGCATGCATGGCATTCAAAGCATGCAAGGCAAGACCATGCTGACAGACCTCTACCAGCTTACCATGGCTGCCGCATACTTTGAGAATGGAAAGAACGACACTGCAACATTTGAGCTGTTCATAAGGAATCTGCCTGATAATTGGGGATACTACATAGCGAACGGAATAGAGGATGCAATTGACTATGCCACAGGTATAGAATTCACGCCAGAAGACATAAGCTACCTGAGGCAGCAGGGGACTTTCAGCGAAGCGTTCCTTGAGTTTCTGAAAGATATGAGGTTCACAGGTGACATATATGCACTAAGGGAAGGAGCGCCTTTCTTTCCAGACGAGCCTGTATTGAGGGTTACCGGGAAAAGGGCTGAGGTTCAGTTCCTTGAAACAGCGTTGCTGAACATAATAAACTTCCAGACCATGATTGCAACAAAGGCAAGCAGGGTTGTTAATGCCGCGAATGGCGCCGCTATTGTGGATTTCGGCTTGCGCAGGGCGCAGGGCGAGGATGCTGCAATGGAAGGTGCAAGGGCGGCATACATTGGAGGGGCTGTAGCAACAAGCAACGTGAAGGCAGGGATGGAATACGGAATACCGGTTGCAGGAACTCATGCGCACAGCTTTGTGATGAGCTTCCAGGAAGAGATTGACGCTTTCAGGGCTTATGCGAGGACTTTCCCTGACAAGTCAACGCTGCTGATTGACACTTACGACACTATTCAGGGCGCAAGGAACGCAGTCACGGTTGCAAAAGAGCTTGAGGCAGAGGGAAAAAGGCTGTATGCTGTAAGGCTTGACTCAGGCGACCTTGCAGGCCTGTCTATAGAAGTCAGGCAGATGTTTGACGATGAAGGCATGGGATATGTAAGGATTGTTGCGAGCAACGATCTCAATGAGTACAAGATAGAGGAGCTCCGAAGGAGGGGGGCGAGGATTGATGCTTATGGTGTTGGCACAGAGATGATTACTGCAAAGCCTGTTGCGGCAATATCAGGGGTTTACAAGCTTGTTGAGGACGAAGACGGGGCTAAAATAAAGCTTTCAGAGGGCAAGCAGACTTTGCCTGGGAAAAAGCAGGTTTACAGGGTTGTGGATGGTGAAGGAAGATGCCTGCATGACGTAATAGCGCTTGAAGGCGAGCATGTTGAAGGAGTTCCGCTTCTTGAGCAGGTTGTGAGGGATGGAAGAAGGGTTGCTGAAAGAAAGACTCTCAAAGAAACAAGAAGCTACGCGCTTGCCTGCGTTGGAATGCTTCCTGATGATATCAGGGCTGTGAGGGCTCCTGCAGACGGCTACAGGGTTGAGCTGTCAGAAGGGCTTCAGGGGCTTGTTCAAGTGCTTAAGGAAAAGTATGCAATGCACGCATGTGCAGAGCCTGTTTTAATGGCTTAGTAAGTGTAAAAATTACAGCAACAAAATTAGTGGAAGTGTTGCGGAGGGATGCAGGATGGTGAAGGTAACGCAGGGAATGGAGCAGCTTGGAACTGTGCGTGGAAAGAGCGGCAAGTATGCGGTGCTCATTGCATTTGGCACAGGCATTGGCTCAATGCGCGGAGAACATGAGGCATACGAGTTTGAGCTTATGGATTGAACTGGTGAGGTGGTAAAAATGGCTGGACTGGAAGAAAAGCTGGCAGGGACATTGTTTTGGAACGTGGATACAGCTGGCGACTTTATGCGGAAGGACGGCAGGCTGTACGTGCCTGGAGCAGAGGAGATTGAACCTGCGCTTGAAAGGGTTACAAAAACAGCAGAGGATTATGATGTCCCTGTAATAAACCAGGCAGATTCTCACCAGAAAGGCTCAGGGGAACTTTCTGATAATCCTGATTTTGTAAAAACATTTCCTGATCACTGCATGTACGGAACATCTGGAGCAGAGTTTGTGCCTGCAACAAAGCCAAGGGATGCTTATGTTCTTGACTGGCGTGACAGAACGCTGGATGAAAAAATGGTGCTGTCGCACCGCAATATTGTGCTGACCAAGGACCACGTTGATGTTTTCAACAGGGAGCACGGCTCGCCTCACGTTGAAAGGGTGCTTGAGATTCTGAAGCCTGAGAGGGTGTTTGTTTACGGTGTCGCAACTAATGTTTGCGTTGACTTCGCAGTCGGTGGGCTGCTTGACAGGAAAATTGGTGGCAGGCCGATTGAGGTTTATGTTGTCAGGGATGCCATCAAGGGGCTGCCCGGAATCCCTGACCCGACAGATGCGTGGGTGGCAAGAGGCGTCAGGATGATTGATTCAACAGCGCTGGAGCAGTACCTGCGCTAAAGCCTGCTAAAGGCTGAAGGTGGACAAAATGAAGGTTGCGCTTGCACAGATGGAAGTGAAGCCCGGAGCTCCAGGGAAAAACCTTGAGGCAATGCTTGGCATGATTGAAAGGGCAAAGCTTGAGGGCGTTGACCTTATTGCTTTCCCTGAGATGAGTGTTGGCGGCTACCTTCTGGGTGACAAGTGGCTCAGCGACGACTACTGCGAAGGCCTGATGGAGTTCAATGAGGCTCTGAGAAAGGCAAGCGATGGTATTGCCGTTGCTTATGGCAATATCTTTGTTGACCGGGAAATCAATGAAAGGGTTGGCGACGAAAAGCCTCATCCGAACAAGGATGGGAGGAGCAGGAAGTACAATGCTGTTTACGTTTTCCAGAATGGCATGCCTGCACAGCGCCTGAAGGAAACAAATCTGCTGCCTGAAGGCGTGCAGCCAAAGACCTTGCTTCCGAACTACAGGTTCTTTGACGATGAGAGGTATTTCTTTTCCACAGAGGACGTTGCAAAGGATTTTGGCGCAGCGCTTGAAGACCTCGTGCAGCCTTTCGTAATAGACGTAAAAGGAAAAAAGGTTCCTGTTGGCTTTGAGGTGTGCGAGGATTTGTGGTGTGCTGATTACAGGAGGAACGGCGAGGCGCAGAACGCCACAAGGATTCTGATAGGAAACGGCGCGCAGCTCGTTGTCAACATTTCCGCTTCTCCCTGGACTTACGGCAAGAACGCTGCAAGGGACAGGAGGATAAGGTTTCTGAAGGGAGAGTCAGGAAACAGCTTTGTTCCGTTCCTTTATGTCAACTGCACAGGGGTTCAGAATACTGGCAAGAACTTCATAACGTTTGATGGCGGCTCAACCGTTTACAACAGTGATGGCTTGCCTGTCAGGCTCAGCAAAGCCGCTTATGAGCAGGAGCTCATGATTGTTGATGAGGAAGAATTTTTTAGGAGCCCTGTTGTGAGGCTTGAGAAGCCGATGATTGCGCAGAAGTACGAGGCAATCGTAGAAGGCATAAGGCACATGAAGGATTTCATGGGCTTGCAGGAGCAGCCAAGATACGTGATAGGCCTGAGCGGAGGCATAGACAGCGCAGTTGTTGCAGCTCTTCTGACAGTGGCTGTTGGCCCTGAGAAGGTGCTTGCCATCAATATGCCTACACATGTTAATTCTGCAAGGACAATGCAGGCTGCTGCAGGAATTGCTGAAAGCCTTGGTATCGGCTACGTGGAAATCCCGATAGAAGAGCTCACAAATGCAAACATCGCTCTTATTGACCGCTTTGACCTTGACGGCAGCGGGAAGAAGCTTGCCGAGAGCAGCTACGTTGAGAACGTTGCTGCAAAAATCCGGGGAACTGCAATTCTTTCAAACCTTGCAGGCATGTATGGCGCCTTGTTCACGAACAACGGCAACAAGGATGAGATAATGCTTGGCTACGCAACGCTCTATGGGGATGTTGGCGGGGCATTATCGCCAATTGGCGATTTGACAAAGGCAGAGGTTTTTGAGCTTGCGCGTTACCTTAACAGAGAGATTTTCGGAAGGGAAGTGCTTCCGGAAGAGCTTATTCCTGACAGGCTGTACAGGTTCAGGGATGACCAGATAAAGTCTGGTCCTGAGCTGAAGGAAGGTCAGGTGAGTCCTATAAAGTTCGGCTACCACTGCGCGTTTGTCAATGCCATGACTGACTACATGAGGAAATCGCCTGAGCAGATAATGCGCTGGTACATTGAGGGCGCTCTTGAGGAGAATCTCGGAATATCAACTGAGCTCATAAGGCGCTGGGGCATGGATGACCCAAAAGAGTTTGTCAGCGACCTTGAGTGGTTTATTGCAAAGGCAGAAGGAAACGTGTTCAAGCGCGTTCAAAGCCCGCCGATAATCGTCGTCAGCAAGTCTGCTTATGGCTACGACATAAGGGAAAGCATTCTGCCTAATGGAAGAATGCCTGCTTATGAAAGGCTGAAGGCAGAAGTGCTTGCTATGGTCAGGTATGTGCCGAAAGACTGGGCGGATGGTGCGCAAAAAGATGGAACTGGTGCAGTTGCAGGTGCTCATGCTGTGGCTGTTGCAGGGGTGATGGCAGCATGAGCACAACACAGACGGCACAACAGGCACAAAAGGCACAGAACACCATCCACAGGAGAGACACTAATCCCCTGCTGACAACTGACATCATTATAGAGTACACAGACGGCTCTGATGATGGGATTGTCCTTATTACAAGGAAAAACTATCCTTATGGGATTGCTCTGCCCGGAGGGTTTGCCGAGTCAGGGCTTACATTGGAGGAGAACGCTGCGAAGGAGGCGAAAGAGGAAACCGGGCTTGAGATTATTGTAAATGAGCCTGAAATGCCTTTCTGCGTCCATTCAGACCCTGCACGCGACCCGAGGGCGCACATAATCAGCGTGACATACATTGCAAAAGGCGCAGGCAAAATATGGGCTGGTGATGATGCGGCTTCTGCAAGGCTTTATACGATTCCAGAAATACAGGCGCTCATTGCAAAAGGCGGGCTTGCGTTTGACCATGCAAAAACTCTGGAAAAGTATCTGCTGGAAAAGGGATATTCCGCATCCGGAGTAATGGGCGCTGCCAAAGATTCAGCCGAAGATTCTCATGTGAAAAAGCTGGGAAGGGTTGGAGTCATAGGCAGGTTCAAACCTTTGCATAATGGCGCAGCAGGTATGCTTGAGGCTGTGTGTGAACAGGCAGAGCACGTCACTATAGGAATAGGCAGCTGCAACAAGTACAATGCAAGGAACCCTTTTACTGCAGAAGAAACAAGGGAGATGATTGGCGCATACCTTTCCCCGAGGTTCTCAAACTACAGCTTTGTTGAGATTCCTGATTACGGGCACATTCCTGAATTCAGGGATGGAAGGAAGTGGGCTGGGGAGGTTGCTTTGCAGTACGGCTCCCTTGACGCTTTTGTGACTGCGAACGGCTATGTGAAGGAATTGCTTGAGGGCACATATGTGATAATTAATCCTGCTGACGAGCTTATCCCGCCTGAGAAATGGATAAAACTGAACGCGACAACTGTGAGGATGGAGATGGCTAAGGCTGGCAACTGGAAAGCGCTTGTGCCTGCTGCTGTTGCTGATTACATGGAAAGCCATGGGCTTGCTGACAGGTTCAGGCGCGAGTTCGGGCTGGAGACAATCGCGCAGCTTTCAGGAAAGGATTACAGGAGCCCTGAATGTGTTGAAAGCGAGAGGCTTCATCCTGCGGAGGTGTGAAAATGGACATCGGCAGAATTGCAATGCACGAATTTGAGGGGAGCGAAAGGCTGCTCAAGGCACTGGACGAAGGCGACATTGGCGAACTGGCGCGCGCAATAGGGCAGGGCTATGACCAAGGCGGGTATGCGAGTGGGGGCGAATATATGCAGGTTGTAAGGATGCTCAGGCTGATTGAAAGCGCAGACGACAATAAAGGAGCGTACACTGTTAAGTGCAGGGAGATGGCGATAAGGCTTCTGGAAACGCTGCCTGACACAGAGCCAGACACAGGGCATGAAATCAACTTGAATGTGCTTGGTGAAGGCAATGAGGGGCTTTACCTGAGAAGGCTTTATGTGCAGAACCTTGTCCAGTTTTGCGGCTATCTGGGAAAGGACGCTGCTCTTTTTGAATCTTTATACGGCTTGATTAACAGCCCTAAGATGAAGGCGGATATTGCAGGGACAAGTATTTCCGCGCATTTGGCGCGCTCGCTTTCAGCAGTTCAGACTGACAGGCGGCTTCAGCCCACGTGGGAGGACATGCTCAATGAGGCTGGTGAAAGGTCTGAAGGCTCGTTTTACAGGGAGCCTCTTGAAGGCGGGCTTTATGAGGGTTACAGGGGTCTGTGCCAGCTTCCTCCTGAATCAGGAGATGCTGGATATGCCGGCTTAATTCCTGCAGGCGCTTTTGAACACGCCACAGGCAGGCTGGTGCAGATGCTGGACTCAAATCATGACAACGGCTTCCCAAGGGGTGAGCTGGGCAAGGCATCAATGGTGATGGACGAGCTCTTCTTTTTGTCAAGGGGCTATACACAGGAACTTGTTGGGCAGGTTATTTGTGGAATGGAAAAGACAGAGTGGCCGGGCTGGGCTAAAAGGGTGGCTGCAGCAATAGAATCCAATGGGTATGCCCTTTTGGAGCCTGCGCATATTGAGCTGGCGCTTTACACTGCAGCGACAGCAGGAAAGTAGGGAAAAGAGTGATGAAAATGCCAACAATCGGGAATTATCGGATTGAAAGCAGGCTTGCCGAGGGCGGCTTTGCAAGGATTTATGTTGCAAGGCATGTGATGCTTGACGAGCTGGCTTGCCTGAAGCAGAACATCCGCACAACACCTGATGATGTTGAGCTTCTAAGGAGAGAGGCGAAGGTGATGTGGGAGCTTTACGAGTACCACTCCATACCGGCAGTGAGGGACTACATAAGGCTTGACGACAGGAACGCGATGATTGTGCTAAGTTACATAGAAGGCAGGACTCTTGACGAGATTGTTAAGTCAGGAAGGGGAAGGATTCATCCTGAGGATGCTTCGTGGATTACTGAGCGCCTGCTTGGCGCATTGTATTATGCGCATTCAAACGGTGTAATACATTCAGACATAAAGCCGCAGAACGTGCTTGTTGAGCCGAAAAAAAGGGACATAAAGCTGATTGACTGGGGGCTTGCAGTCCTTAACCCGACGAGCCGCTCAAAAGTTGTTGGATATACACCTGCATATGTTGCTCCTGAGGTGCTTGACGGAAAGCCGCCTATTCCGGAAACTGACCTTTACGGCGCAGGGCTGGTCATGCTTACAGCTCTTGGCGGTGACGTGGCAAAGAAGTCGCTTCCTTCAGATGTGCCTGATGAGCTTGCGGAGTTTTGCAGCAGCCTGCTTCGTTACAATCCTGTGGATAGGCCTAACTGGGATAAGGACAACCCTTTGCAAAGGCTTTCAGACATAAGGGAGAAGGTCTTTGAAAGAAGGCACGCTGTTTGAGCGTGCAATGAGAGACAAAAATGAAGGAACATGCTTAGAGCTAGCGATAGCTCTGGAGGTAAACAAAATGTACAGCTGGGGAGGAGGAACTGCAAACTGGAAAAAGCCGGACGCATACAAGTACGACTCTGCGAGGGCGCCTTACCTTGATAAGCTTGCGTCTGCCGCGAGTGCGCGTGGAGGAAGGGCTTACGCAAAAAGGTCAAGCCCTGACTCAAAGCTGGTTGGCACAAACGGAAAGGTTATAACGACAGCGAGTGAAAACCCGATAGTTTTCGCAATAGACGTTACAGGCTCTATGCAGGACTGGCCGTCTGAGATTTTTGACAGGCTGCCATTGCTTTACCAGACCCTGTCTCAGTACAGGCCTGACGTGGAGATATCGTTTGCAGCAATTGGGGATGCAAACTGCGACAATTATCCGCTGCAGGTCAACAATTTTGGCAAGGGCGTTGAGCTTGAGGACCACATAAAGGCGCTGTGCCCTGAAGGTAAAGGAGGCGGGCAGTACTCCGAGAGCTATGAGCTGTTCGGCTATTTTGCCTTGAAAAAAGTTGAGATGCCAAACGCCAAGTCGCCTTTCCTGCTGGTTTGCGGGGATGAAAAGTTCTACAGCAAAGTTGAACCAAGGCAGGTGGAGCACTACATTGGCGACAGGCTTCAGTCGCCGCTTGAAGGAAAGGCTGTATGGGAAGGGCTGATGCAGAGGTTCAATGTTTTCTTCCTGCACAAGCCATATGAAAGTGGAAATGATCCGGGAATAGACAGGGAGGTTGTTGACTATTGGGCAGCAGCCATTGGAAGGCAGCGCATAATTGAGCTTCCGGGCAGCGACAGGGTTGTTGACATAGCGATGGGAATAATAGCAAAGCACTGGGGACAATACGGAGACTTCAAGGACAGCATGGGTTCAAGGCAGACAGACCCTGCTGTGCGCTCAGCGGTTTACGACTCGCTGAGGTTCATCCCTGACCTGTCAGCAGCTTCAAACAGGTCTGTTATTGACAGGCCTGATTCAGGCGGCGTGTCTGTGCCTCTTGACGAGATGGTGGACAAGCCATAGGGGATGAAAGCGTGCAGGGAAAGGAATGAGGTGTGGGATGAGCCGGAAAATAATTTGCAGCTACGAGGAGCTTATGCCTCAGGAACCCAAGGAGGGCTTGGCAGGTGAAAGCCCCCTTGAGGAAATCCTGGCTTAGCCCTCTGTAGTTTAGCCTGCTGTAAATTTGCATATGGAATGCAGAGGTATTGAATATGCCGAATATGCCGAATATGCCGGACATGAGAGAAAGGTACAGGGCTGTGCTTGTAGGCTGTGCCATAGGTGACATCCTTGGAAAGCCTGTTGAGGGCTGGAAGAAGGAGCAGATAGAAAAGCATGTGGGAAGGATAACTGAGCCGGTTGAGCCGTTTGTTTTGAGGGATGGCAATGGCAAAGTTGTCAGGCATGACGAGTTCGGAAAGCTGAAGTATTTTGCCGCAGACGCAGGAATGAAAGCTGGAGATTACACAGACGACACGATTCTGACTCTGGCTTTGGCTGAGGCAATTGCTGAATGTAAAGGTCTTGACCTTGGGCATATTGCTGGAAAGCAGCTGGCAGAGTATGTGCAGAGGCTTCTTCCGGATGGAAGGTCAACAGGAGGCTTTGGCTATACGACAATCAGGGGCTTCAGGAGATTGATGGAAGGATTTCCGCCTGAAAAATCAGGTGTTGTAGGCGCTCCTGGAAATGCTCCTGCAATGAAGATGTCGCCTGTCGGGATGTATATGGATGCAACAGGTGAGTGCGAAAAGGGGCTGCAGTATGCGGGATTGACAGGGAGAATCACGCACCTTGATCCGCGCTCTGTTGCCAGCGGAGTTGTTCAGGCTCATGCCATATACGGGCTGCTTCAGGATATTCCAAGAAATGATTTTGTAAGTTCTCTCACTAGTGTGTGCAGGCGTTACGAAATGCCGCTTGGCAGAAGCAACGCTCGTTCAGGCTCGGGCAGCCTCTCGGAAAGGGTTGAATGGGTTGCCGCCAGCATGGATGCAGAAGCTGCTGATGCGCACAGGAATTTGGGCAGCAGCAGCCTCGTATTCAGCTCTTACCCTTTTGCTTTGTTCATGCTGCAGAAGTACTGGGACAATCCAGTAGAGGGGCTGGTTGAGGTTGTTAATTTCGGCGGCGACACAGATACCACTGGCGCGATTTACGGCGCTCTGGCTGGGGCGAAAAACGGAATGGTCTTTCCTGAATCATGGATAAGGCAGGTAAGCGGCTTGGAAAGGCTTGTGTCTGCAGCTGACAGGATTTATGAGCTGAAGGCAGGAAGGTGAGCAATGGAAGCAACCGCAATAGTCACAATGCCTCCGTACGCGCCTTACCTGAGGGACGTGCTAAGCCATCAGGTTGTTTCAGGCATAAGGCTTAACACAGTCATGCCTGTTAAGGGCTCTGACTCGCTTGAGGACGTGCTTAAAAGGCTTTTTCACGAGGCTGGAACTTTTGGAAAGGAGTTGTGGATAGACCTCAAATGCAGGCAGATAAGGGTTGTCGGGTATGCTGTCCCCCCATTTACGGAAATCGGGATAAGCCACAGGATAACTGTTGAGCCGAATGTGAGGGCTTACTTCCACGACGGGCAGGAAAGTGCTGTGATTCTTGCTGCAGACGGCAGCAGGCTCATAATGCAGGACGGGCCGAAAAGGGTTGTCGGTGAGGGAGAGTCAATAAACATCCCGCACCCTTCATTGTCAATAGAGGGATACATGACTGACACTGACAAAAGGTATGTTGAAGCTGCTGTAAAGGTTGGCGCGCATAATTACATGCTTTCATTTGTTGAGAAGCCAGAGGACATTTCTGACTTGAGGGCTCTTGACTCTGCTGCCAATGTTGTTGAGAAGATTGAGTCTGTGAAGGGAATGGATTATGTCAAGACTCTATGGAAGCCGGAAGGCAAAACAAGGCTTATGGCTGCGAGGGGCGACCTTTACACTGAGCTGAAGATGCCTCATCATGTTATTGCTGCCTGCGAGCTCATAGTTGCAAAGGAGCAAAATGCCATTGTTGCGTCAAGGATTTTCCCTTCGCTCGCGGAAAGCCTTGAGCCGTCATGCCAGGACATAGGCGATGTTGATAATCTTCTCAGGATGGGCTACAGGGCTTTTATGCTTGGCGACGACATATGCATGATGCGCGATTCAGTTATCAGCGCGCTTAACCTTTTTGCTGCTGTGGCTGAGAGGTATGGAAAATGAGCATTGACGAAGCCATAATCATAGATACGGACATAGGGACTGATGTTGATGACGCGATAGCATTAATGTACGCGGTAAAACTGGGGATGAACATTAAGCTGGTGACAACAGTTCACGGAGACGCTTACGTCAGGGCGCGCATAGCGAAAAAGCTGGTTATGCTTCTGGGCGCAGATATTCCTGTTGCTGCAGGCGAGTCAAAGCCGTTGAAGCAGAAGCACCTTTACTGGGAAGGGGATGAAGGCGCGGATTTTGTGGATGCTGCTGAAAGCCTTGACATAAGGCTGGATGGTGTTGAGGCAATCGCTGAAGCAATATACGCGAGCAGGAATAATGTAGGCATCGCGTCAATAGGCCCGATGACTAACATTGCAAGGGCTTTCCAAAAGTACCCTGACCTCCCTGCCCTTGTCAGCCACATATACGCCATGGGCAACGCTATTATAACGCCTGGCGCGTTTTACATCAACTACAGGGCGCACAACTTCAAGGTTGACCCTGAGGCTGTTGACATTGTCTTTGCATCGCCAGCGCCCATAACCATTGTCACGACAGAAGTATGCAAGAAAAGCTCCCTGACAAGAGAGGATTTTGGGCTGATAAAATCAGGAGGAGTTCCAGCCTCAGCTTCTGCTTACATTCATGCTGCTGCTCAGTCCTGGATGGGAAAAGCTGAGCAGGACTGCGCATACCTTTATGACCCGCTTGTTGTGCATCACTTCGCAGACAGCGCAATAACTGAAAAAGCAGTGTATGGAAATGTGTCAATAATAACTGATGTAAACCCCGGCTTTAAGGAAATTTTGCTGCGCACAATTACGGACAGTAGGCTATCATAAAGTCTGCTAAGCCCTCCCTCTGACCAGTTCCAGGTTTGCTCTCGCCCTTTGCTCAAACACGGGTATCGCTGTGAGCAGCTCTTCAAATTTTCTCGCAGCATATGCTGCCCTCTTGCCTTCAAGTTCCCCGAGGAATGTAAGCGGCTCTCCGGGGGTTATCCTTATAACGTCACCTATGCTGAATTCGTACTGCACGTGAACACCATCAACATGCATTATTCCCTCTCTTGTCAGTGAGGAGATTTCAATGGATTGTTTTGCGAGTTCTGGCGGCACTGGCTTTCCCATTAAGTAGTACTGCATGTCTTTTGAGCCGAGAGGAAGGTATATGCTTCCGGGAAAGTCAACCATCCATCCAGTGTATCCTGAAGGAGTGCATGCCAGTATTCCGTCTGAGCGCAGCCCTGATTTTACGGCGCCGTCAACGGAAAGGTCGTATCTGAAAAGGTCATCTCCTGAGTTTTTCAGCCTGACGTCGTTTATTACAAGCTCAGCAATCCTTTTTCCGTTGACCTCTATGCTCAGCCTCGGAAGAAGAAGTTTTGTCAGTTTCCCTTCAAGTGCCTGCCCTAATATGCCTTCAAATGTCTGCATGTTTGCGATTGAGTAGAAAGCCGTGCTCCTCGCAGGGTCTGAATTAACTCCAAGAAGGGGCGTTGCTGACCCTTCAGGGATATAGTGGGATGCCTCCATGAATGTGCCGTCGCCTCCAACAGTAATAAGAAGCTGTGCATTTTGGATGAGCTCTCTCCTTCTTTCCTCATCCATTCCGGAGAGTTCACCCCTGTATATCGCATTGCAGCCGACTCCATGCCTGTCTATAACCCTTATAACTTCTTCAAGCGTTCTTTCGTGCTCGTCACGCGCTTCTTCCATCCCTTTCACATGTGCGCTTCCTTTTTGCATATAAGCCAGTAATCCTGCGCTGTCTGAAGCGCTGTAAATCTTGTGCGTGCTTTCCTTGAAGATTACTGTGACTTTTGCCATTTTTCCTCAAAGCCCCAGCTCAGGCATATGCTGTATTATCCTTATCATTGCTTTCGCAACTTCTGCTTCCCTTTCGCGGGGGTAATGTGTTTCTCCGAGTGTTTGCCCTCTTAGCGGGTTGTCTGAGCCGACTCCTGCCAGGAAGTGGTTTATTGACCCTGTCCCGGGGTATGTGCTGTGTGAGCCTGTTGACAGGCTGGCTATTACTGCCCATTCCATTTCAAGCCAGTTTCCGCCTGCGCCTAAATCAATCCGGAGCCTTTCTGCTGTCTGCTCAAGGACGGAGTTTGTGTTGACCGTAACCCCTGAATTTATTCTGCCGCTGACAGCGCGATAAAATAGTGCTCTCACATCCGGATTGGATGCGATTTGGTTGTTTAGAGCGTATTGCTGCGGTATGGGCTCTCCTCTCCTGACCGCATATTGAAGCTTTTCCTCGTCAAAAGCGCCTGTGGGGATTATTATGTCTCCGACATTTGTTGCCGGATCCAGTACGCCTACCTTGCCGTAATGCAGCACGTTTATGCTGATGCCCTGCCTGCTGAATTCCGCAGCAACCCCCTTGTACAGCTTGTGCAGAACGTCCTTTGCCTGGTCAGCGAAGATATAGTCAAAATTAACCACTACTTCCTTCCCTTCTGATGTGCCCGCAAGAACAATTCTGTAGTTAAGGTAGTCACTGTCTGTACTGTGAGCAATCTCGCATCCATCTGTGCTAAGCGCGTCATCTATTGACACATAAGGGCCAAGGAGAAGGTTAATCCTGCCATTTTTGGTTACTGCTGCTTTGTCAAGGTGCATGAAGATATCATCAACAAGCGCATAGGCAAAATGCTCAAACCTGTCGTTGGCTTCGCGCCTGCTGCCATGATAGTTGCTTATGGCAATTTCAACCTCATTGGGGAGAAGATAACTAAGTATTCTGGCTAATGCTTCATCTCTCAGCAGTCTTGTTATTCCTCTTGTATTAACCACGTGTATGTATCCTGTCGCCGGAACCCAGAAATGCGGTTCGGATGATTTTGGCGGGGCATATTCAACAACGGAAAGTTTCGCCTCGTCCCGGAGGACGCGTCTTACTTCCTCTGTTGTTTTCGCGTTGTGGATAACTATTCCCCTCAGCCCACTGACTTGTTCCTCAAGGAGCACTCCCTGTGTCCCGGGGTCTGCCAGCTTTCTTTCCCAGGCATACGCCTGCATCTGTTCGTTGCTCATCACAGGTGTCCCTTTAATTCCGAGCGCTTCTGCCAGGGTTCTTGGCTTCATGCCTTTTCCTTGATTCATGCCTTCTCACCCACCAGTACCATGTTTGTCATTGGGTAAGCCATTTTGTGCAGATTTCTGTCAATTCCCATTTCGTAAAGCTCTGCTTTTCCCATGAAGCTGTGCTCAGCAATCCAGGGGCTTGTGTAAGCCCTTGAGCCGCTCATCGGGTCGTTCGGGTTTTCTATCACCCTGAAGCCTGCCTGCTCAAGAGCTCTTTTGTGCCCGCCAAAACTGCGGTAAGTGAACTCCTCGTTCATCTCGCTTCTCCAGTTGTCTGTGTAGTCTTTGGTGAGCATGAACTCAACAGCTTCCTTGAGCCTGAGCACAAAATAATCCTTGCCATCAATCCTTTCCACTCTGTAATTTATTTCTGTTTCAGGCCCGCGCTTTCCTTTTTGCCTCATTTCAGCCAGAAAGTCAGAAGCAAACCTCATAAAGCGGGAATATGTTGACAGCCCGTCAAGGTGCGCCTTCAGCTGCTCTTGGTCTGAAAATGCCGCATAAGGATTTTCGTTGGAGCCGTCAGCAGGATTGCACCAGAGGTAAACCTCTTGCTCCCCGTGTTCAGGTCCAACTACGTCTCTTACGACAAACCTGCCTCCAGTCACAAGCTGATTTCGCACTGAAGCAAGGTAGTCATCAATGGACTTTTTCTGGGCGCCATATGACCATACCTCGTGCAGCAGCGACAGGCACGTAATTGTGTCAGCAGCAGGGCTTTTGAAAAGCGGGCTGATGATGTTTCCCTGCCTGAAAAATACAAACGTGTCATTGCCATATGCTTTTAGTGTTTGTCGCTGCTTTGCGCGCTCAATCATATTTGCAGAGGCATCTACGCCGTAAAAATCAGAGTCTGGAAATTCCTTTGCCATAAGCTCTATGAGCGCGCCATCAGCGCAGCCGTGGTCAACAATCTTGCCAGGCATTATTGCGCGCCGTATGTCGTCATATTTCACCCTTACGATTGCGATGTTTCCCATTCCAACAACGTAGGAGCCGTAGTCGCGTGTGTCGGTAAGGCTGCCTTCTTCAGTGAGCATCGGGTCGTTAAACAGGAGTATCATTTTTCTTGGAACTTCAGGATGCGCACGGAAAAAGCTTAGAGTGGAAAAAGAAAGGTCGCCGAGGACATCTGGGCTGGTGCTCCACGCTTCTCCTGCGCCTGCTATTTTCCTGACAACATCAATAGGCCTCATAGCCGCATATCTTTCAGGTTCCAGCGATGCAAGCTCTCCGGGCAGAATGCTATAGCCAAGCTGCCTGTACATGCTTATGACTGGAGGTGTTGAGCACATTACAACGGTATTTTCCGGGCTCAACGCAAGCTCACCTTCTGACTGCTCAAGGATTTCTTTAAGTGTCAGCGCAGAAAACCTGTTTGTGGTGACGTAGTCCGGAATCCCAAAAATCCTGTGGCTTACTCCAAGCCCGTTAAACTGGCTGCCAAAGCGGTCAACAGAGATAGCTCGGTGTACAAATGAAACAGGGTTGAAGCGCGAATTGTCAAGGTTGCTTGAGGTTATGGCGAAAATAATCGTGTCAAGGGTGGCACCGGGTGGCAAAGAAGGCTTGCCGTCAAGAAATTCAAGTGAGCCAACAGGCATTCCTAAAACTCGCTTTAGGTACTCCTCCTGAAACCTTGTGTTCACTATGTGCCTTCCCGGGATTAAGAGGAACATATGGGCATGCTTGCATCTCCCGTTTATAAATGTTTCGTTACTAAGCAGTAGCAAGAATGCCTTTTCTGAAATTGCTAACAGAAATAAACTTCAGTTATAAATAACTTGTCAATTCTATTTGCTTTTAAGCGATATATGTTGTCAAAATAAATTTCATTATTTATAAATAACTTGTCAAAAATAACAACATTTATATAGGTAAATGAATTACAGAGACTTATGAGCGTATTTGATATAAGCCAATTATCTGACCAAAACAAATGGTGGGTCGATAAAAAGAACATTGATTCGGATTTTAAACTCACGCAGATTGAGGAATTAGAGTATAAATGGGATCCTAATATAAGGCGTTATGTTAAACTTGACCAGGATGTGATTTATACTATACGCGGGCCAAGGCAAGTAGGCAAAACAACACTAATCAAGCTAATCATCAGGGACTTGCTGCATAACAAGCATGTCAAGCCAGAAAATATCTTCTTTTGGTCATTTGAAAGAAACACCGCAGAAGAGCTAAACAAGATAATTCAAACATATCTTAACTGGAGAATTGAAGAAAAGTCAGAGAGAAAGTATTTATTTTTTGACGAAATCTGTGCTGTTAAAGATTGGTCAAGAGAGCTGATTTACTTTGCTAATAAAGGCGATTTTGTAAATTGTTCAATAATAGTCACTGGCTCGCATTCAATGGATTTGAAACATTCAACAGAGCTTATGCCTGGAAGGAGAGGGGGTTCTGGAGATGATCCGCTGGACAAAATACTTTTGCCCATGAAATTTTCAGAATTTGTAAAACTAATCAAGCCAGAATTTACTGATAAATTATTTGATGCGGGATTAATAAAAAAAGAGGATAAGCATAGAAAAATCCTCGAATTATTTGAAGGAAAAATTGACAAGACAATTGAAGATTTAATGCTCCTAAAAAAAGAGTTGGATGCTTTATTGGAGATGTATCTGCTTACTGGCGGAGTTCCATCAGTTATAAATGAATACAAATCCACAGGCGCAATATCTGTGAAACTATTCAACATATATCTTAATGCAGTTATTGGCGATTTGAATAAGTATAATTACAAAGAGCTGTATTTTAAACAAATACTGAGGGAAATCTTTGTTACATTATCCTGCCCAATAAGCTGGAATAGCTTCACCAAAACGACTGAAATAAAATCCCACAACACAGTCCAGGAGTATATCACTGCTCTTGAAGAATTGTATATCGCCAATATTTCTTATAGGTGCTCAATTCATGACAAAAGAATTCACAATTTTATGAAAAAAATCTATATTCTTGACCCTTTCTTCTTTCATGCCCTGCATGGCTGGTCAAATAGTAAAACCAGCTATTTTGTGAATGCAAAAGAGAACCTGATGAATTTAGAAATAAAAAGCAAGATTGTTGAGGGAGTTGTCTACAATCATTTATGTAGATTGGCTTATAGCTTAAATCCTCGTGATTTGTTTGATCCAAAAAGCACGATATGCTATTATGAAGCTAAAAGCAAAAAAGAAGTTGATTTTGTAGTGATGCATGACGACAAGTATTATCCTTTTGAAGTCAAATATCAGGCAACAATATCAAACTCTGACTTTATAGGCTTCAAGTCATTCAATAGAGGGGTCTTGATTTCAAAGGATGAGCTCGGCATGTACCGGAATTATGTCAAAGTACCATTATCTTTGTTTTTGATGATGGTGTGAATATGAGGATATAAAAACCTTTTTATACGTATTCTTGATGCGTATGAGAATGCTTGACATCAGGTTCATCAGGGAAAACTCTGAAATTGTGAAGAAGGATTTGAAGCGGCGCAATGAGGAGGACAAGGCTGCGTGGGTTGATGAGATTATAGCCAAGAATGATGAGTATTGGAATCTAAAGGCTGAATCGGACAAGCTCAGGAACCAGAGGAACATCTTAACCCGCGAGATTAATGAGCTTCAGAAACAGGGCAGGGATATTACAAAAAAGGTTAAGGAAGCAAAGGATTTGCCTGACAGCATCAGGCAGGCTGATGAGAGGCTTCAGCAGCTGGACGAAAGGGTGAAGTATATCCTGGCTCGGCTTCCAAATGTCCTGCATGAGTCAGTTCCTGTTGGCATTGACGAAAGGGGCAATAAGGAGATTAGAAAGTGGGGCAAGCCGAAAAAGCCTGCTTTTGAGCTGCGTGTCCATGGCGAGCTTCTGGAAGAAAACGGCCTGGCTGACTTCAGAAGGGCTGCGAAGATTAGCGGCTCTGGCTTTGTTTTTCTGAAAGGGAAACTCGTGCAGCTTGAGCTCGCGCTTATTCAGTTCGCAGCAGACCTGCTTGCGAAGAAGGGCTTCACGCTTGTTTCTCCCCCTCTTATGATGGGCAGGAAGCATTACGAAAGCGTTACTTCCCTTAATGACTTTGAGAATGTAATGTACAAGGTTGATGGCGGGGACTCTTACCTTATAGCGACTTCAGAGCATCCGATTGCTGCGATGCTTGAGGATGAAGTCCTTGATGAAGCCGGGCTTCCAATAAAGCTTGCAGGCATAAGCATCTGCTTCAGGCGCGAGATTGGAAGCCACGGGGTTGACACAAGGGGCTTGTTCAGGATGCACCAGTTCAGCAAGGTTGAGCAGTTCGTCTTCTGCAAGCCAAAGGATTCATGGAAGATTTTTGAGGAGCTTCTTGGCAATGCAGAGGAAATCTTCAGGAAGCTGCGAATCCCTTACAGGGTTGTGAGCATCTGCACCGGCGACATCGGAAGCGTTGCTGCGAAGAAGTATGATATTGAGGCGTGGTTCCCGAGGGAGGAGTCGTATAAGGAAGTGGTTAGCTGCAGCAACTGCACTTCTTATCAGGCTGTCGGCCTGAATATAAGGTATAAGAAGAAGAGTGGGAATGGTGGTAAGGCTGGCGAGGAGAAGAATGAAAAGGAATACGTGCACACGCTCAACAGCACTGCTGTCGCAACGTCAAGGGCTCTGCGCGCCATTGTTGAGAACTACCAGAATAAGGACGGCTCAATAACAGTCCCAACAGCCCTTGTGCCTTACATGAAAGGCGTTAAGGTGATTGGTAAAAGGTAGCCTATAAGCCGCCAACTCTTCTGAGAAAATTCCTGTACTTGTTTATTATTAAGTCAACAGTGTCCATGAACTCTGTTGTGCCCTTTTGCCTGATATTTTTCTTGCTATGTCCTCTTGAATTCGCGGATTTCACCTTTCATCAGCCACTTTTTTATTTCTTCATTAGTATAGTAATTCTCTCGTATTCCTTGAAGTATATAAGCGTTTTGTTCTATAAATGTTTTTGCTTCTTATGCCTTAC
Source organism: Candidatus Woesearchaeota archaeon (assembly GCA_016188205.1). Classification (GTDB taxonomy): domain Archaea; phylum Nanobdellota; class Nanobdellia; order Woesearchaeales; family UBA10216; genus JACPIG01. The sequence continues at coordinate 8,581 of JACPIG010000061.1, read as the reverse complement.
ATGAATGGCGTCAGGATTATTGGGAAAGGCGTCTGGCTCTTGCCCTGTTTATCCTTCCCAAAGCTCTTGCGGCAAATCTTCCGATTCTTTTGACTAAGGCTCTTCCACGATGGCTTCTTACGCCTGCTGAAATTTCAACAGCCCCTTCCATAAGAGACTGATTAGCGTCTTTTCCCGTAAACAATGGTTCGTATGTGTGCTTTAGAATAGGCGGCATTTTAACTTCTAGAAAAGAGATTATGCCGTAAAGCTCGCGGGTTGTATGGTATCCTTCAGGCGTTCTGTTTCTGACCTGACTGACGAATTTATATGCCGAGTCAGGCTTCATGCCAAGCCCTATCTGCTCGCCAAGAAGCCTGTTTAGTGTATCATACCTGCATGAGCTATAGTAGTCCATTCCCCACGCATAGCTGTTAATATGAAATGTTTCAGGTCTGGCTCCGAGTAAAATGCCAATTTGCCTCGCCTCAGCTGTAGCTTCAACCATGTATATGGCCTTCGCGGCACCATACAATTTGCTTCGCGAAGGGTCTGCTTTTGCAAGCCCGTCGAAAAGCCCTGCGCAAATGGCGTATACGTTCTTCATTATGCCTGCAAGCTGAACGCCCGTGACGTCAGTTGTTATGCGGGCTTTGAAGCGGCTGCCTGAAAAAAGCCTTGATACTTCTTCAGCAGCATAGGCATCCTCGCATGCTACATCAACGTATGACGCATTGCCGTTGACCATGTTCGCTGCAAGCATCCATCCGCTTCTCGCAACAAGTGTTGCGTTTCTTCCGTTTGCAGCCAATGCTTCCTGAACAACCTGCAGGGGCAGCTTGTGCGTCCCTTGTTCAAGCCCTTTTGCATCATTTACAACTACAACGCCATCCTTAAGATAGTGAACCAGCTGATTAAAAACAGGCCTTATGCCTTCTGAGTGAAGGTCAATAAAGAGTATGTGAGCAGCCGCAACTTCTTCTAAGTTTGTTGTGGCATGCGCATTTCCAGGCAGCATCAAACCTCTGAAATGCCTCGGGTGGTTTCTTCCTGATTCTATCGGCTCTGTAACAAAAGCATTCCTGTCATAAAGGATTACCCTTTCAGCCTTTGCTGAAAGCGAAACTGCGTTTGCATACCCGAGCTGCCCTGCGCCCAGTATTGCTATGGTGTCAAGGCTCATAATGGCAGGGGGTTGAGGCACAATTATAAAGCCTTTGCAAAACTTGTGGTTTTATCTGGCAATATTTATATACATGAAAACCAATCGCGGCTGTATGGGGAAAGTGCTGATAATTGTGCTGATGCTCACAGTCTGCGCGCTTCTGCTTGCCGCGCCTTTAAGAGCAGAGGAAAGAATTGAGTCAGTAAGCGTTGAGTTTGACATCCAGCCCGATTACTCTGTCAGGCAGGAAACAAGCTATTATTTCAGCAGCCCTGTTTCTGGGGTTCTTAATTATACGCTTGGTGAAGAAGTCAGGGACGTAAATGCAGTGGCTGGTGAGCAGCAGCTTGTGCATGGGATTTCAGGCAGCGATGGCAAATACGTGCTTCACGTTTCAGTGCCGGAAGGGACGAGAAACCTTACAATTTCCTATGTTTCTGACCGCATGGTTTTCCAGAGTGGCTCTGTAAGCCACTTCTTCACAGAGCTGAGGTTTGGCAGCCCTGTGGCGCAGCTTGATGCAAAAGTGAAGCTTCCGGAGGGATACGCTATTTATCAGGACTCTTACAGGCCTTACGGCGCAGGCATCTTTTCTGACGGCAGGAGGATTATTCTCGGCTGGGAACTTCTGGATATTGACCAGGCGCTTTTTTCTGTCAAGTTCGCCGGAGGGGGGGTGGAAAGCGGGCTCTGGCTTTTTGCTGCAGCTGTTTTTGCAGCCGTGGCTACGGGAATTATTTTTATGATGTTCGCAAACTTCAGGAATAAGGCAAAAGATTCCTTCCTTACTGGTTTCAGGGAGGACGAGAAGAGGGCTGTGCTTTATCTCCAGAAGAGAAAGGTCTGTGTGCAGAGAGATATGCAGAAGGAGCTTCAGTTCTCAAGGGCTAAGGCAACAAGGATTGTCAGGGTTTTGGAGAATAAGGGGCTTATCAGGAAGGATGCACAGGGCAGAACAAATAAGCTATTCTGGCTGAAATAGGCAACAATGATAAATTGATACTGTTTGGTTTTCGTGTGGGACAAGCTGACCGTGCCTGAGCTAACGCTCAGGTGATTTTCTCTCCCCCTCGCTTACCGTGGGGGAGAGAAAATCAGTCTGGTAAGACCACGGTCAGCTCACGTTGAACAGGCAGTATCTAAACAACCATAAGCGCTTTTTCTGCTGTTTCTATATTGTTTCACAATTGTTTCACGTACAAAAGTAATAGTTGAAACAACATACTATGGGGTGTTGCAAAGAAATTGCAGCGGTTTGATTTGAAAACAAAAAGCGAAATGCAAAACGAAATGCAAAACAAGACGGAGGTGGTTTGTATGGCGAATGTAAAGCAGCTGGTTGCGCTGCTTGTGGCTGTGATGGTTTTTGCAGTGCCTGCCATTGCAGCAGAGCAGTCAGTACAGGCAGAAGGGCAGGCAGTGCCATCAGCGCATGCAGGCTCGCAGGCAGGTGTGCAGGCAAGTGCGGGTGCAAGTGCAAGTGAGACTGCAAAGGCTGGGAAAGGCCTGAGGCTGAGAATGGTAGGCGAGGCATTTGGCGACTTTGTCTTCAATGTCAGGTCAGTTCTGGCGTTTGATAAGAAGGCAAAGCTGGAGCTTTTGAAGGAAAGGAATGAGAAGCTCAGGGAAAGGCAGAAGGCATGGCTTGAGCTGAAAGCAGGGTTGCTCGGAAACTTCAGCAACAGCAGCATGAGCTCTGGGGAGAAGAAGGAAGCGATAAAGGCATTCCAGGAAGAGCACAGGGCAATAATAAGGGAGCACCTGAAGGCAACCGCTCAGCTGAGAAAGCTGCAGCTGAAGGCAAAGGCAGAGGGTGATGCGGAGCTTGAACGCGAGGCAGATGAAAGCGCAGAAGCGATAGAGAGGTCTGAAGTTGCGCACGGGCTTAACCTGGAAGGCGAGCTGGGCTCTCTGATAAGGCTGGAGGCAAAAGGAGAAGGCAATGGCGGGCTGACTGAGGAAGAAGCGAAAGAGATGGTTGAGAAGGATATGCGCTTCAAAGCATCAAATGTCAGCACCGAGGCCAGGGGCAACACGACTTATTATGTCGTGACAGGAAGCAGGACTGAGAGCGCAGGTGCTTACGAGCTTGAGAAAAGCTACGAGGTCCGGGTAGAGGCAGAAACAGGCGTCGTAACGTCTGTGGAAATGGGAACAAGAATTGTTGCCAGACCCGGGGAAAATGGGGCAGGCGCAAGTACAGTTGCATCAGCCGGTTCCGGGAACGCAGATTCTTCCGGAGGAGTTAGAGTGAGAGCTTCCGGAGAGGCTGGAGCAGGAGCTTCGGGAGGAGTTGGAGCAGCCGCTTCAGGAGGAGTTGGAGTTGGGCTTGGATAAGCCCGATTTTTGCCTGGCTGCCAGGTTCTTCGCACCCCTTTCCCAAAGGCAGCCTGGCATTTTTTATATTATATCAAATTGCAATAATAATTGAACATTGAAGTTGCAATTTGATATTTAGCAAAACACACAAAATGTTCATAAATTAATGTGTTTTGCTATTATAAGGCAAAAAAGCAAAATATAAAAACACGGATGCAAGTGTTGAGGGCAGCATGATGAAAACAGGCAAAAAACGCGCACGGGTTTTGATTGCGGCAGTTATGGCAGTTATGATTGCTGTTCTTGCGTCATTTGCGAGTGCGCAGCTCGGTGAGCAGTCATTCGCTAAGCTCAACTTCACAGACTCAACCCTTACAGACGCTGAGATTGATTCTGCTGAGACAGCTTTTTCAGACCCAGGGCTTCTGCCCGGGCACCCTTTGTATTTCCTGAAAGCGGCAAAAGAGAAAGTGCAGCTTTTGGTGGAGTTTGACAGGGAAAAGAAGGCAAGTCTCCATTTGAGGATGGCTGGGAAGCGGCTTGCCGAGGCGAGGGCGCTGGCAGACAGGAACATGACTGGGAAGGCGAAAGAGTCAGTAATGCGGTTTGAAAGTGAAGTGGAGCTTTCAGATGAGGGGAATGGCTCTGTAAGGGAACGCCAGGAGATGCTTGGAAAAAGCGGCATTATGCTGCAGCTTCTTCTGGATAGGCTCCCTGAGGAAGCCAAGCCTGCAATTGAAAAAGCGCTTAACCGCTCTATTGAGACGAAGGTAAGGATTGAAATAAAGGAAGACGCGAGAGATGACAGAGAGAAATCAAGGCTGCTGATAAAGGAAAGGGTCAGGGATGAGCAGAAAAAGCTGAAGGAGATAAGGAGCGGGCTTTCGGAAAGGCGGGAAAAGGCAGAAGAAGCCATAAGAGATGCTGACGAATCGCTTGCAGAATTGAGAGCGAAGCTTGCTGCAAACGCCACAAATGCTACAAATGCCACTACAGGCGCGGAGATTGAAAAGCTGCTTTTCCTTGCTGAGGAAAAGATAGCCAGTGCCAGAACCGCCCTTAACAATTCAAAGTTCGGCGAGGCTTACGGGCAGGCGAACGCAGCCAGGCAGCTGGTAAAAAATGCTGAGAGAAGGCTTGAGCGCGGGCTTGAGAGAGGGGAGGAGAAAAAGGAAGAGAAAGAGGAAAGGGAGGAAGAGAAAGAAGAGGATGAGGAAACAGGAATAGATGCTGAGAAGAAAATCAGAATAAGTGATTCTGTTACTAAGACTACAAACAGGACTGCCAAAGCTGAGATAAAAATAAGGGAAAAGGTTAAGGAGGAAGCTGAAAACAAAACACAAGCCGAAAAAAAGACGGAAATAAAAATTAGGGAGAAGAAGGAAATAAAAGTTGCTGATTCTGTGCCAATTCCTTCCCTGCCTTAGCATCTCGCCAAAAATTTATATATACAGCTTTCTAATTACAGCAGATGGATATTCCCGGGTTCGTATTTGTAATAATCGGCGTGCTTGTAGCTGGCCTTTCGGTCTACATCAACGTCAGCCAGGGCAGCGCCGCAATGACGTTGTTCATAATTGCAGGCACAATTCTTGTTGCGTGGGGAGTGATAAAGATAATAATGCAGAAAGGAAAAGGAGAAGGCAGGCTGGCAGGTTATTCAGCGCAACAGCAACAGCAATATGATAAGCAGCAATACAGTCCGCAGCAACAGCAATACAGGCAGAGCCAGCAGCAACCTGTTCAGCAGCAGCAGTGGCAGCGCTATAAGAGGCAATAGGCAATAATGGGGCAATAATTCACGCTTCTTTGCAGAAAACTATATATAATGTCCAGCCACTCTTCCTTTTATGGCGCTGTTCAGGGATATGCTTGGCTCTGGAGAGTCTCTTTTCAGGAACGAGATTGCTTTGGACTATTCATTCATCCCTAAGCTTGTTCCTTACAGGGAGAGTGAGCAGAGGCAGGTAGCTGCCTGCATAAAGCCGCTTTTCCAGCAGCGCAGCGGCAGGAACCTTTTCATTTGCGGCAGCCCAGGCATTGGCAAGACTGTTGCGTGCAGGCACGTGCTTAACGAGATTGAGGAGCAGACAGACGACATAATTCCTGTTTATGTTAACTGCTGGCAGCACAACTCAAGCTTCAAGGTTTTTCTGGAGATGTGCAATGTTATCGGGTATAAGTTCACGCAGAACAAGCGCTCTGACGAGCTTTTCATGGTCATAAAGCAGATGCTTAACAAGAAAGCTGCTGTTTTTGTCTTTGACGAGATTGACAAGCTTCAGGACTACGATTTCCTGTACATGGTCCTTGAGGAAGTATACAAAAAAGCCATTATCACAATTACCAATGACAGGAACTGGCTTGCTTCCCTTGACTCGCGCATACGGAGCAGGCTCATGCCTGAAAGCTGCGAGTTTAAGCCTTACAATTCTGAGGAGACAAAAGGCATCCTGAAGCAGCGAATGGAGTATGCGTTTGTTCCCGGCTCCTGGGATGATGATGCGTTTGCTGTCGTTGCTGAAAAGGCGTTTGAGATGCAGGACATAAGGCGCGGCTTGTTCCTCATGAGGCAGGCAGCCCTGCATGCAGAGGAAAGGGCATCAAGAAAAGTCGCGAAGGAACACGTGCTTCATGCCCTGGGAAGCCTTGACGACTTCAGCGCAAGCGGCAAGGACTCTTCAGGGCTTGAAGAGGAAGACAGGCTGATGCTTGACATAATAAGGAAGAACTCCGGACAGAAGATTGGCGACCTTTACAGGGCTTATCAGGAAGCTGGAGGCAAGGCTGTTTACAGGACTTTCCAGCGCCGCATAGACAGGTTTGAGAAGGACAGGTATGTGGTTCTTGACAGGGTTTCAGGAGGCGCAGAGGGCAAGACTACAATTGTGAGCATTGTCGGTGACAAGAAGCTTACTGAGTTTTGATGCGAAGTGCCCAAACCAAAGAAAAATGGCAAATCCAACAGTTCCCACAAGCATGGGCGATTTGGAAGCCACTGTTGTTAAGGAAGCGAATGGCAGAAGATATGCAGCTTACATCTCGCCCTACGAAATAGTTGTGGCTATAAATGGCTCTGCTAAAGGTAAAGGTGGCAGAGAGCAAGCGGCTTCTGAAAATGGGGCAGCAGGAAGCGCTGCTGATTTAGTCACAGACCTTATGGGGATAATACCAAGAGAATTTTACAGTGCCATAAAGCCCGTTATTGACAGTTTCGGGCAGCCTGTCGCAGTACCTGCCATAGATGTTTATAGTGTGCGGCATACAGGGGATGTGGGAATTTCCGTGTCAGAGTTTCAAAGCGCCTGGCAGGCCGGACTGGAGGAGAATCTCAAGGAAGCGCGCACTCCTAAACCCGGAAGATCAGTTGCTGATTTTATTGCTTCGGATATCAAATACCAAATTCTTGCCGTCACGCTGTTTTCCGCTGCTATGGCTTTCATATTACATGAGCATTTAAGAACAAACGCTCTGTCTGCTGTAGCCGCAGGTGCAGCATCATGGTATTTCGCATCCAAATTCCATGAGGTAGTTACTGATGCTAAATCTAGAAGGAAAATGCCGTTTGCTTTCGAGACATTGCTAAACGCAAGATTGCGTTATGTAGAAAAGTAGAACATAGCCTTAATGGCTAATCTCTGCAATTGCAACTGCGCTGATTCTATGACACAGGCTCATACCTAATGCAGAATACACACCGCTTATTTGAGAAAGACTTTGGCTTACATGATAAAGCCCATTTAGTCCTGCAAGTTCTGCGGCACATCTTTGAACCTCCTCTTGTGCAATACAAAAAGAAACTAATGAAACCTGTTTCGGGTGACTGGGCGGAGGATTTGCGTATGTCGCTAAAGAACTCTGTGCTTCATTCATTTTTGATGCAAAACCTTTCAAACAGCTTGTTGTCCTGTCTAACAGGTCTTGGGCGTCCATCATTACAGGTGACAGTTCTAGTGTAAGTTCGGGAGCAGCCCTTGCCATAAGCTGGTATTCTTCAGCAATCTCTAGCAGCTTACCTTTTGCAGAATCATCGTCTGATTGTGCAGCCACCCTTGCTGCAACAATGGCATAGTCGCGCTGTGCTTCACAAAACCTTCTGACGCTATCTGCCCTTAACCTTCGGCTGTCGCTATACCTATACGATGACCATGAACCCATGTAGCCTTGTGCTTCCCTTCCCAAGCCTGACAGTTGAGTAAGAAGCTGTTGTGTATCAGAAACCTGCATCAACTCTCTGTAAATCTCCTGAACAGTATCATCCACAGTTACCATACAAAAGGGTAATTATGCTCCTTTTATATATTTAATGCACTAAACCTGCGGGCATAGGCTGTCAGGGTGTGCGCATTAAACAGAAAAGTTTATATATAAAAACATTCTTACAAGATATAAGTATATATGAATAAGATATAAAAATGCCACAGACAATACATGTTAAAAGTAAGGAAAAATTAGCGCATTCCCCTACACTGAACACCATTCTTATGGTTGAAGATGCATTGAAAAATAGCGGCGACTTAATGACGTTGGCAGAATTGAAAAATGGCCTGCCTAAAAAAGTGATGCACCAAACGCTTCTGCGCATACTGGATTATCTGCAATTTAGTGGGAAAATAATTATTGGCACAAAGGGCATTCTATGGGTATTTGAGGAGAGAAGCGAATTAAACAAGCTGATAAGAAGAGGAACTGAAATATGAATAAGCCAGTGAGGGTAATTCTTCTTGATGAGGCCGACTCCGAGTATAAACGGCTGAATGAAATAGTTGGGCAGCAGCTAAGAGATGGCAAGGATAATACTGAAGAAATGCAACTGCTGCGTTCAATAAAGCAGAAAACCGGTTTTATATAGGAAAAAATAAGGTACAAGAAAACCTAAAACCTTATCCCAAACCCCTCAAACTCGCCTGTCGGCTGCTCATACTTTATTTCGGCGTTCTTTACAAACGCAAGGAGAGAGCCGCGCTTGCATTCGCGTATGAATATGTTCAGCTTGTCTTCTTCCCCTTCTGCGACTATCTCAACAGTTCCGTCCTGTAGGTTCCTTACAAAGCCGCTTATTCCAAACTTGTCTGCCTCTTTCCTGACAAAGTCCCTGTAGAAAACCCCCTGAACTTT
>JACPIG010000059.1 GCA_016188205.1 Candidatus Woesearchaeota archaeon | reverse complement strand
TTCATTCTTTTGACAGGGAAATGATTCGTCTGGAAGGCATAGACAAAGGCATGGATGCTGATGTGCTCATTTTCGCAAGCAAGCATGTCAGCAAGGCAGGGCTTGATGCCTTCACTGTCCATGTTCCGGGCAACTGGGGGAAGGCAGAGTTTGGCGGGCGGGAAAGAACTCTTTGCACAGCTCCTTCCGGGCTGATGAAATCAGCATTCACGCAGCTCCAAAGCAACAGCATGGGCATGGAAGTGATTCAGGAGGCAACGCATCACGGCCCTTCGATTGGGAAGCCGTGCATGTTTATTGAGATTGGCAGCAATGAGAAGATGTACAAAAACGATGAGGCTGGGAAAATAGTTGCTGCCGCAATAATGAGCGCTGTTAAAGAGTGCGGCGGCGTAAACAGAGGAAGCGGCGGCAATAGCAGCAACGGCAGCAACGGGAGCGGCAATAGCAACAGCAATAGCGGCGCCAACAGCAGCAGGATAAAATCAGCTGTCGGCATTGGCGGGCAGCATCACTGCCCTAATTTCCGCAAGGTGATGCTCAACACTGACATTGCTGTCGGCCATGTATGCCCAAAGTATGCGCTTGAAAGCCTTGACGAAGAAATGCTAAGGCAGGCGATGGAAAAAACCCTGCCAAAGGCAAGCGTGGTTGTGCTGGACTGGAAGGGGCTTGGGGGATTTAAGGAAAATGTTAAGGGGCTTGTTGCAGCAGCAGGAATTGAATGCCTGCGCACGGATGACTTCTTAAAGATTCGCCAATAACTCTTTCATTCTTTTATCAAAACTAGCACTATGCATATCAAACTCTTCCTTTATTTTGTCCACTTCTTTCTTGTTTCTTTCCAAGAACCTTAAAGCCTCTTTAGTGGTCATATTATCTGCCCCTTTCTTTTCTGCCTGTCTGCTTATCAATATTTAAATATTTAGATGCTTGAACAGCAACATAAGTTTTATACGAACTTCTCAATTCCTCATATTTGCCTGTTAGGTCCCTGAATTTTAATCCCAAGTCAAACTTATCCCTGATAGCGTCGGTTAATTCCTGCTCCAGAAACTTAATTCTTGATTCCATAACTATTTTATGAATTGCAAATGTGGTGAGGAAAACCACTATAAAAATAGATATCGTGAATAATAGTTCTTGAGTGTTTGCAGTCCTAGAGCCGAACCAAACCAACCCTAATTGCTCAACAGCGTAAAGCAGGATTAATGCCAGTTCGAATATTGAGCGATTATTAAATGCAAAAATTTTAAAAAGTTAATCGGAAACCCACCAAAAAATTTATATAGTAAGCTGTTGCAACGGCTCGCAGCAAGGAGGTGGAGATTATGCCTAAGGATGAGTGGGAAGGATACGATGATGATGACGATGATGATGACGCCGACGACGATAAGGGAGACGATTCTGGCGATGATGAGTGGTAGAGCGGATTTTTTATGATTTTTTTTCGCCTGTTTTCAGGTTTATTGTAACGCTGGTGGTGTGTGATGACTGACAAGGATGAGAAGGACGGGAAGGAGAAAAAGCGCAAGGGGAAGGAAGAAGAGGAAAAGGACTGGTTTGACGAGGACGAGGATGATGAGGAAGAGGAAGAAGACGAGGAAGACGACCAGTGGAATGCAGAGTTCGGCGATGAGAAAAGCGACACTGACAAGGGCGAGGATGACCAGTGGGCTTAGGCAGCCCTGAATTTTGCAATTAATTTTTATATCCTTCTTTTCTGCCTGTTTTTCATGAAGGTTGGGAAGCTTCTTGTTTCGGCATCAGGGAAGGTTTTCTATGTGAAAAGCCTTGACAGCGATTACCATACGCAGCTTGGCTTTGTAAAAAAGGAAGACCTGGGAAAAGCCGGGGATGGCGGGGCTGTGAGGACAAGCACAGGGAAGGAGCTGTTTGTTTTAAGCCCTGCGTTCATTGATTCTTACAGCAAAATCAGGAGGGGTCCGCAGATAATACCGCTTAAGGACATCGCGGCGATAATCGCATTTACCGGCATCAATAAGGAAAGCGTTGTTGTTGACGCAGGCTCTGGGAGCGGGGCTCTGGCATGTTTCCTTGCCAAGATTGTGAGGCAGGTCTTTACTTATGAAATAAGGGATGACTTTGCAGCCATTGCAGAGGAGAATGTGAGGTCTCTTGAGCTTCCAAACGTCACTGTCAGAAGAAAGGATGTTTATGGTGGGATTGAGGAGAAAAGCGTGGACGCGGTGATTCTTGACCTGCCTGAGCCGTGGCGCGCAATTGAAGCTGCTGCGAATGCATTGAAGGTTGGCGGCTTTCTTGTTTCTTACTCGCCAACAATTCCGCAGGTTGCGGACTTTGTGGCTGCTGTTGGCAAAAGCCGGAGTTTCATCAATTTGAAAACAACTGAGATAATTGAGCGGCAGTGGGAAGTCAGCGAGAGAAAGGTAAGGCCAAAATCAGCAGCTATCGGGCATTCGGGGTTTCTTAGCTTTGCGAGGAAGATAAAGGCTTAATTCACTGCTCAACATCCTTCCTGACAACTTCTCCCGGAAGGGTTGTTGTGTTTGGCCACATTTTTCTTCCGGGGTAGATGGTGGTGTGTATGCCTGTGTGCGCGTTGTCTCCTATTATTGCCCCAAGTTTTCTTCTGCCTGTGTCAACAAGCTGGCCTTTCACCAGTGACCTGACGTGGCTGTTGTCATGCTTTAAGTTCGCGGTTATTGTGCTTGCTCCAAGGTTCACGTTCTCGCCAAGCACAGAGTCGCCCACGTAGCTGAGGTGGCCGGCGTGGCTGCCTTTCATCATTATTGAGTTTTTTATCTCTGTTGCGTTTCCAACGTAGCAGTTGTTTCCTATTGAGGTGTGCGCCCTTATGTAGCAGTTCGGCCCGATTGTGCAGTTCTCGCCGATTATTGCAGGGCCTTCTATGTATGCTCCTGCCTTGACTACGGTCCCTTTTCCTATTGAGACCGCGCCTTTGATTGTTGCGCCTTTCTCGACTTCGCCTTTAACAGAGGGCTCCTTCAGGTTGCAAAGCATTTTTTCATTTGCCTCGAGAAGCGACCATGGCCGCGTTATTGGCTGCCAGTTGCGCGCGACAACTACATCAACTTTCTGGCTTGCGGCAAGGGCGTTCACTGCATCAACAAGCTCGTATTCTCCCCTTTCTGACCTTTTCAGCTTTTTTATGGCTAAGAATATGTCCCTTTTGAAAACATAGCAGCCTGTGTTTGCAAGCCCTTCCCTTGACAGGCTTGCTTTTTCCGTTATCTGATGCAGCACGCCGTTTTTTTCCCTGACCAGGCCGAACTGGCTTACATCCTCAACATTCTGAGCGAGCAGGCACCTTTCATGCTTTAGGCAGTTTTGCAGGTCTTCCCTGCTGTATATGTCGTCTCCCATGAGAACGAGGAAGCGCTGCTTTGCCTTGCTTTCCGCAGACTTCAGGGCGTGCGCTGTTCCGAGCTGCTGCAGCTGCTCAGTGTATGCTATGTTTATGTCGCCGCTTCTGTAGCCGATTCTCTGCATTATCTGGTGCCCTTCAAACCCTGTAACTATGACTGCATCCTTTATTATGCCCTGCAGCTGCTCCAGGTTGTGTTCCAGTACTGTTTTGTTTGCGACTTCAAGAAGCGCCTTTGGCTTGCTTATGGTGAGCGGCCACGTTCTTGTTGATTTGCCTGCTGCGAGTATTATTGCCTGTGTAAGGGGCGCTTCCACATGGCTTTTTGGAGCGGTTGCCAAGAAACTTTTATTCACGCTTCTATGCGGGCTTTTCTGCCGCGCTGGCGCCATTTTTGGCTTTGCTGCGGCTTTCTTTGAAGCCTTTGCCTGCTTTTTGGCTTTCTTTACCATTATCCAAGCTCCTTTTTTGCCTTTTCTGCAAGTTCTTTGGATATGTTGTTTATCTGTTTTTCGCTTTTGCCCTCAACCATAACCCTTAGGAGGCTTTGTGTTCCGGAGTACCTGACAAACACCCTGCCCTGGCTTCCAAGCTCTTTTTGCGCGGCATGTATGGCTTTGTGCAGCTCCAGCTGCCGTATGGGCTTTTTCTGTTTTATCGGCACGTTGAGCATTGCCTGGGGGAGCAGCTTTATCTGCAGTGCAAGCTCTGACAGCGTTTTGCCCTCTTCCCTCATTACATTCATTATCTGAAGGGCGGTTATTATTCCGTCCCCTGTAGGCATTATGCCAGCAAAGATTACGTGCCCTGACTGCTCGCCTCCAAGGCTTAAGCCGTGCTTTCTCATCTCTGAAGCAACTTTCTGGTCGCCAACATCGCTTCTTATAACCTTTATGCCGTGCCAGGCAAGGCTCTGCTCAAGCCCATAGTTGCTGTAATGCGTAACCACAACCTTCTTTTTTGCAAGCGTGCCCTTTTTTGCCATGCTTATTGCCGCTATGCCCAGAAGCTGGTCTCCTGTGAGAACGCTGCCTTTTTCATCAACAAGAACTGCCCTGTCAGCATCCCCGTCAAGCGCTATGCCCAAGTCTGCCTTTTCCATGACAACCCTTTTTGCAAGCCCTTCCGGGTGCTCTGAGCCGCAGTTTGAGTTTATGTTGCCGCCATCAGGCAGGTTGTTTATCACAGACAGCTTTACTCCAAGCTTCTGCATTATTCGCGGCGCAGACATATAAGCTGCCCCGTTTGCACAGTCAAGCGCTGCTTTTAGAGAGCCAAAGCCAGGCTGCCGGGCTGTTGAGCAGGCAAACTCCGCATACGTGTCAAGTGCCTTGCTAAGTGGCTTTTCTTCGCCCTGCCTGCCGTACTTCCCTGCTTCCAGATTTTTCCCTGAAAAGAACAGCCCCTCAATTTTTTGCTCCTGGCTTTCTGACAGCTTTGTTCCCTGGGCTGTGAAGAACTTTATCCCGTTTTCCTCAGCCGGGTTGTGGGATGCTGATACTATTGCTGCGCCGCCTGCCTTCAGCTTCAGTGTGAGGTATGCTGCTGCAGGCGTGTTGAGGACTCCTGCGTCAAGCACATCAGCACCAGACGACAAAAGCCCTGTCTTCAGGCCGGATAGTAGCCCTGCGCTTGTTGCCCTTGTGTCCATGCAGCACAAAACCCTGGCTCCGGCTACCAGAAATGCGGCAAAAGACCTGCCTATCTTTTCTATTTCCTGCTGTGTGAGAGGGCTTTTTCCTGGCGTTCCCCTTATTCCGTCTGTGCCGAAAAGCTTTTTCCTGTTAATGCTCATTTTGTTATTGGCATTCCTATTTCTTCGCCATTGTCGCCCAGCTGTCCAGAAAGGCTTTCAGCCCTGCGTCTGTGAAAGGGTTTTTGAGCATCTGGTCTACGAACTCCGGCTTTATTGTTGCCACATCAGCCCCGGCTATTGCCGCCTCTGCCACCTCTCTCGGCTCCCTGAAGCTTGCCGCGAGTATTTGCGTCCTGAATTTGTAGTTCCTGTATATGGCAACAACGTCTTTTATGAGCTGCATGCCGTCGTATCCTGCATCGTAAAGCCTGCCTATGAACGGGCTCACATACGTCGCGTTGAGCTTGCCCACAAGCAATGCCTGGTTGGCTGAAAAGACAAGCGTCATGTTCGTCTTTATGCCTTCTTCAGAAACCGCTTTCAGCGCCTTCAGGCCCTCTGCTGTTGTTGGCAGCTTCACAACAACATTCTTCGCCCAGCCGCTTATCTCCCGTGCCTCCTTAATCATCGCTGATGCTTCTGTTGCTGTTGCCTCTGCGCTCACAGGCCCTTTGACCTCTTTGCATATCTCCTGCACTATCTCCTTAAAGGTTTTGCCCTTTCCTTCCCTGCCTTCCTTTCCTTCCCTGCTCGCCCTGTTCTCCTTGCTGACCCAGGAAGGGTTGGTGGTTACGCCGTCTACTATGCCCAGCTCATTAAGCCTTCTTATTTCCGCTATGTTTGCCGTGTCAAGGAATATCTTCATCTTACACCCCCTCATGCCTTGCAGCTGCTTGCCTTTTAGCCGCTTTGCAGCCACCTTCTTTACAGCTTGCTGCGGGCTTTTATAATTTTTGCGTTTCTCCAGCCAGTCTGCCAATAAACAATTAACTGGCAAGTAACAACATATTTATATGCGCCGTGTTTACACTTTCCAAATCATGGTGCGCACACGACGCATTATAGATGTTCAGGACTTAATCCTTGGAAGGCTTAGCAGCAGCTATGAAGAAACTCTACAAACATTCGGAATAACAGAAGAGAAGTACTTCCGAGCTGTGCAAACAGAGCTTGAAAGGGCGAGAAGCAGAGCAAACCTTGGTTGGGGTTCAGAACTAGAAAGAGCTGTTATAGGAGCAACAGCTGCTTACGTTCCTCCAGACTGGGTGAAAGAAATAGCAAACAATTGGTTTGAAGGGCACAACGACACAATAAGCAGGCTTGAACAGGTACTTTTCAGGATAGAACCGGACTATTTGATAAACTCATTCAAAGAAAGGCTTGATGGAAGAAGGAAAAAACTACCCAGGGGCGCATTGCAAAGCCCGCACAACATAGAAACCTGGATTGTTAACTGTCTGGAAAACGCTATACCCGGGCTTAAATGGGCTCCTAGATACAAAAAAGTAGGGCTGCTTGAAAAAAACGCGGTTAAAAAACGTGTGATTGAAGCTGAAGGAAAAGCACAAGCTTATCTCCACAGCTTAGGGATGGAAACATTAATGATAGCAGGCTTAGGAGGAAGCCTGAGGAATTCGCCACTGGCGGTGCTAAGGATTTACGATGGCTACTTGCGGCGCTTGGGGTTTGCCTCTTTATTTGACTTGGAACAGAGAAGACACATGCACTGGTGGGATTTATCACCACAAGGATATCTGCAGAAGCTGGGAAACATAGAAGAAGTAGTCACTCACACCCTGGAAGAAAACATACCAGGGCTAAGACAAGCAGACAGGGAAACAGCAATAAGCCTCTTTGAAAAACACGTAGTTAAAGCCGAAGGAGGGGCAGAAAGGTATCTTCACAGCTTAGGGCTGAAAACAGTAATGAATGCTGGCGTAGGAGGAAGACTGAATGGTTCGCCGCATGAGTTGGTAAGGGTGTACGACACAGCAAGGGTTAAGAGTGATGGCTGGGTTTCAATGTTTGACCAAGGAGAATTGGCTTATTTGACCACTCAAAGAACAAGGTTCGGAAATGAGCAGCTTACCGTTGTGAAAAGGGCTGCATAGATTTGCAAAAGATTTATAAATAAGCCGGGCTTAGCCGGAGTTAGGTGATTGGCATGGTAAACGCGCTTGTTGAGATTGACGAAAACACAAACAGGGTTTTGAATATTGTGAAAGCCAAGTACGGGCTTAGGGATAAAGGCGAAGCTATAGAGTTAGTGGTGAGGGAATACATTGACTATGAGGATGAGCCTGAGCTGAAACCGGAATTCATTAAAAAAATGGCTGAGATATCAGGCCAGAAAAGCATTCTCGTCAGAGACTTTGCCAGCAGATACGGGTTAAAGGCTTCACAGAAGGGCGCACATAGACAGCCACTTCGTCCTTATATTCAGGATAGACCACGAAAGAAGGTTTGTTGACATCTACTATTATGACCACCACGACAACGTTTACAAGTGGAGGCCAAAATCCTGAGTTTCCTTATTTCACAGTAACCCGCTTGCCTTTTTTCCTTCGCCCAGCTTTCCTTCCGTTTTCTACAGCTTTTGGGTCGGCAGGCATGAAATGCTCTAAGCCAAGCCTTAAAAGGTGCCTGTAAAGAGCCCCGTCTGTTCTGGAAAACCGTCCCCTTTGTGGTATTCCGCCATGATATTTTTCTTCAAGCTTCGCCCTCCAGTATTCTTCCGTTTTGCCGCTCAGGTAAACAACCGATTGTCCTTCTCGCGGTTCAATCAGCGCTTCAGCTTCAAGCACTGATAAAGCCCTGTCAAGAGTGGTGTGTGAGGCTTTAAATTCTGACATAAGTACATCCTTTTTT
>JACPIG010000057.1 GCA_016188205.1 Candidatus Woesearchaeota archaeon | reverse complement strand
AATATTATTTTGCCTATCTGCTCTGTCTTCAGGTGCTCTATGAGGAACTCGGCAGCTATTGTTCCGACCATGCCGAATCCGGGAAACCCGTTAACTATGACCGGGCTTACCGGCTTCTTTTCAAGGTTTACATAAACGATTTCATATCACCTCTCTTTTTTAACTGTGCAGGGTTAGTATAAATGCTTTTTGGTTTGGCTTGGGAATCAGAATGCAAGTTCCGCGTACAGGCACCTTAGGCCTTCTCCTGGCGTTGTGTGGCGCAAAGGAATCTCTGTGACTCTTATGCCTCGCGACTCCAGAAATCTTTTTTCTTCAGGGTGAATGCCTGTTGTGAAAACAGTCCCTTCTGCAGTTAACAGGTTAATGCCGAGATTGTTGTCTTCCTTGTCCCTGTAAGTTCTTAGCTCGTAGCCTGTTTCCTCAGTGATTCTTTCCAGCTTATGGCGGGTTGATACGAGCCCTCTGTGCCGCATTATCTCTTCGTGATCACTGAACCTTGGCTGTGCAGGGACAGGCCTGCCTACCGGCAGAGAGGTGTATAAGAGCAGTGCATCGTCCACAACTGCATAGTCTCCGTCTATGTGCTCGTGCCAGATACTGGTGAAGGAATGAACCTGATATGTGGGCGTGCCAGTTAGCTTAGCCACTCTTCTTACCGCCGGCGCATAATAAGAATCTGTAACAAGGCAGAACTTTTCTCCTGTTACAAACTGCCCGCCTTCGGACAGGCTGTCATGAGGATGCAGGTATCCTTCATATCCTGCTGCCCTTATTGCCTTTTCAAGGGCTGAACTGGTAAAGGGGTGTGCTTTTGGTAAGGATGGGATAAGGTAAGGCAGTATTCCTGTTGCCGAAAAGTTTGACCAATGCGTTGCTATGCCGGGCTTCACATGGACACTGTTGCCTAGTTGGAACGCTGCATCCCGCGCATTTTCATAATAGGCTGCGCTCTGCCTTTGCCCGTAGTCCACTGGAGCCACGTGCAAGGCAAAGTCTCTGGCAAGGAATTCGTCAGCTCGCTCCAGTTCTGCCGATAATGCCCTTGCCCTTTCTGTGCCTTCTCCTTCAGGCACGTTTTTAAGGGCGAACCTGAACAGGTGCTTTTGCTTCATCTCTGTGCGGAAAACGGCCTGATTTAAAAGCGTTTTTCTGCCAGCTAGTAAGTCAAAACCCGGACTCCGCTTATTCTTTCAAAGTCCTTTGTGTTCCGGGTCAGTATTGTGCTGCAGCCGTTGTGCAGCATTATTCCGGTTATAAGAAGGTCATTTTCGTTTACAGGCTTGCCAATCCTCTTCAAAGCGCCCTTTATTTCCCCGGCTTTTGTTATTGATTGTAAATCCAGAGTCATAATTTCCATTCTTTCCAAAAATTCTTTTGCCATGGCGAGTTTACTGCTTCCTGATTTTGCCGCGCCATATAAGCCCAGAAGAAGCTCTGATGCGTTTATTATTGTTGTAACAAGCCGGTCATCGCGAGATACTTCCTGAAGTTTTGCTGCCGCCCCCTGCTCTCCGCCGAAAAGGTCTATCAGGAATGTGGTGTCAAGACAGATCATTTTTTATTTTCGCCCCAACTCTCTTAAAATCCTTATCCATGCCTTCCCTTACTGCCCTTACGCTGGCTTTTATTTCCTCAATTTGTTTGTCAGAAAGGTCCTTCCATGCCCCGGCAAACTCCATTAGGTCTTTCTTCCCGAACTTCCTCCTGACAAGGTCTGAGAAGCTCTCTTTGGGCCTTTTTTCCATCGCCATGAGCCGGTATGCGTCTTCCATGATGCTTATAGTCTTGGTCACCATGCGTGTATGTGTATGTGTACACGTATTTATACCTTTCGGTTGGCAGGCTTTCGCAAAGCTTAAATATCAAGGCGTAGTCCCTGTTTATGTTGGGATTTTGGGGGTTTGGGTGTAATGCGAAGGATAGAAAGGGTAGTGTATTATTCGTTGGCGCTTGTCCTGATAGCTGTAACGCTGGTCAGGGCTCTTAGCTAGTCCTGCTTCTTTATTGTGTACTCTGCGTCTATTGTGCGGCTTTCTTTCCTGCCTGGCTGTTCAGTTGTTTTTTGCCTGTTTCTGAGCTTTGCAGCTATAAGAAAGGGTATGCTGAGTACTGAGGCGATTACCGCCAGTGCAAGAAAAGCAACTATCAGGACAGGTACCAGAACGATAATCAGAAGGAACAGCAACAACGCAACAAGGGCGCCTATTAATCCTGTTAAGCGGATGTATCGCATTATGAGCTATCGTATCAGTTTACTTCTTGTACTTGTAAAGGTACTGGTTCGCCCTGCCTGCTGGCTTGAAGTAGACCTGCTTGCTCTTCCTGAGCTTTGACAGGTTGTTTATGACAGAGCCTGTTGATACATTAAGCTTATATGCTATCTCCTTTGAAGTGAACCACTTCTTGTTGTACTTCTTGAGAAAGTCACTGACTTCTTGCTGTCCCATTTTTGATACCTTTTTGACGTTATTTTTAAAGTGGTAGAGGCAATTGCTTAATAAGCCTTTTGAGCAAGCCTCTCGCCACCCCGAAGGGGGCAACCCCCGGCTCGCCAACCACTTAACTTTACGTCGCCAGTTTAGTGGTGCGCTGGGGGAGGGTTGTTCCTTCGGAAACCCCCAGAGCTTTTGCGAAGCAAAAGCGTCGCACCATTATTAAGACACATAACTTGACTTCACCTGGTTTGTGAGGCGAAAGGCGTTTGAAAATCTTTATATAAAAGCCCGGTTTTCTTATGTCAATGCAGCAGCTTGATATACCTTTCCCGGTCATTATAGTCCAGGACTTCAGGGACTCCAAACCATCAGGGGACCTGGGCGGACATGCAGGGGTTCACTTAGGGATTTACAGGTATCCGGGAGAGGGGTTTAGTAACCCGCTTATCATTACGCCCGGTGGCGAATATATTTGGGGCATTGAGTCCTATTGGAGACCGCTTGGCCAGCTGCCCGGTTTGTATCCTTCTGATTTGGTGGTTATGTGCCTTAATGCCCATTACAGAAATCTTGTGGCTGGCTTTAGGCTTGAGCGCGGCGTGTAACGGTTATTGTGGCTGCTTATTTTTTCTCCTTAATCTCATTCAGCAACTGCTTCAGGAACTC
The DNA here is from genome assembly GCA_016188205.1 of Candidatus Woesearchaeota archaeon. Lineage (GTDB taxonomy): Archaea > Nanobdellota > Nanobdellia > Woesearchaeales > UBA10216 > JACPIG01. The sequence goes on along the minus strand of JACPIG010000057.1, from coordinate 909 downwards.
GTCTGCTTTTACCACGCCCATTATCTGGTTGTCTCTTGCGCGCACAGTTACTGTGCCGCTTGCGGCTTCTTTTTCCCCAACCACAAGGATGTAGTTTATGTAGTCCAGCTGAGCATCCCTGACCTTGTAGTTTACTGACTCGGTTCTTGAGTCAACCGCCGCTCTTATTCCTTTTTCCGCATAATCATTCCTGACTTTTTCCGCATAATCATTAAACCTGTCTGCAACAGTGAGTATTCTTACCTGCTCAGGGCTTATCCATAGTGGGAACTTGCCTGCGTAGTGCTCTGTAAGAACCGCTATGAAGCGCTCAAACGCGCCTATCAGGGCGCGGTGTATCATTACAGGAACGTGCTTCTTTCCGTCAGCGCCTTCGTATTCAGCCCCCATCCTTTTGGGCATCTGGAAGTCAAGCTGGATTGTTGTCAGTTGCCACCCCCTGCCAAGGCTGTCCTGGACGTCTATGTCTATCTTTGGCCCGTAGAAGGCGCCTTCGCCTGCCTTTATTCCGTATTGTATGCCGTTTGCCTCCAGTGCCTTTGAGAGCGCTTTTTCTGCATCTTCCCACGTCTTTTCATCGCCCATTGCCTTTTCGGGCTTTGTGCTCAGGTATGCCTTGAACGGCAGCCTGAATATGTCCACGTATATGTATCTGAAGAAGTCCAGGAGTTTTTTTACTTCGTCCTGTATCTGCTCCTCTGTGCAGAATATGTGCGCATCATCCTGGGAGAATTTCCTGACTCTTGTCATGCCGCCAAGCACTCCTTTGAGCTCGTTCCTGTGCAGGTAGCAGAAGTCCGCTATTCTCAATGGCAGCTCCCTGTAGCTGCGCGTCTTTGACTTGAATATGAGCATGTGGCTTGGGCAGTTCATTGGCTTGAGCGAGAACTCCTCATTATCAACCAGCAG
>JACPIG010000058.1 GCA_016188205.1 Candidatus Woesearchaeota archaeon | reverse complement strand
CCAGGTTGAGCTGAGGGTAAGGACGAATGAGAAGCTTAACGAGGTTCTCACGCAGATAAGGGGCATACTGAAGGGCTCGCTTAAGAGGTTTGAGCTGCTCGCGATTCTTGACGAGCCCAAATACACGTATTTTCCTGAGTGCATGATGGGAAAATAAAAGCTAGCTTTTTATACAACGGTTCTTACAGGCCCTAAATGGTCAAATTCAGGATATTTAAAACAGCATCTTATGATGATGACTGCAGGAAGCTGGATCATTCTGAGAAATTAAGAGTTGATAGCATTGTAGATAGTTTATTTGACGCAGGCGACTCCACAGGAAAACCGTTAGGGCTGCCGTTCTTCCGTGAGAAGAAATTCGGGAATAAGCGCGTTCTTTACTTGGTTTATAGGCCTAAAGGCGCCATATTGTTGTTAGCCATTGTGGATAAAAAGTCGCAACAGGCAACTATTAAAGTCATTTTATCGCGCTTAGAGGAATATGAGGAATACGTGGTGGAAAAGTTAAGAGAAGCGATGGATTCAGAAAACTAAAGTCTGTCCCTGGATTTCGGCTTTATTTCGGTGATTCTGCCGTGTTTTACGTCTTCAAGACTTCTTTCAATTCTTTGAACCAGAGCCCAGTCTATCTTGGAGCTTTCTTTAAGCCGCTCATATTCCGATTTTAAAATTGTTACTGTTTCAGGTACCACGGGAGGTATAGATTTCCTGTGTTTTAAAAAGATTTCTATTCTTTAGTAAGCGGGCTGAATATTACCGGTACAGATCAGCCATCCTCTTACTGGCATATTCGCTGACGCTCCTGAAATCAGGCAGGGAAGGAACAAGCCCTGAAAGCTCCTTTTTCCAGTAAGGGGCTAAGCTGCCTATCTTTGCAATGGCTTTGCCAGCTTCAAAGCCCGTGCCGTAGTACTGCATCTTTTTCGCTATCAGGATTTTTTCTGCGAAGACGCCTGCCTTCAGGAGATGGTTTATGTCAAACAGGTCTCTTGCTCTCTGCCGTGTCATTAATGCCCTTACCTTTTCGGCAAAAATCTCCTCCTGCCTCATGCAGAGCAGTCTTACTGGTGGCAACTCAGAATATATTGGGGTGTATGAAAGCGCCTCTGGCTCAAGCAGGACGGGTGATTTCCGGTTTACATCTATTTCCATCCTGGCGCGGCTTTCAGGCCTGCCGGAAAACAAAGGTCCCTCAGTGCTCATGGATGCCAATGTTGAATTGTGAGCATCCTTTTTTTGGCACTTCGCAGCAATCCCAAAACGGCTGAAGTCAGCCACAATCTTCGCCAGTAAGTTCCCAATGTCAATTGCGGCAGCTGCGCTGAAATCCATATACTGGCTGAACCTGCCTAGTTTGTGGAATTTGTAGAGGCATATGCCTCCCTTGAAGACGAGCTCATTTTTTGTATGCCTGGATATGCTCAAAAGGCACATGTCTATAAGGTAATCCTTCTCAGCGTTTCCGAGGTTAAGGGCTTTCAGCGCCGCATATTCGCCAAGTTCCTTTCTTGTGAGCATTTTTACCGTTTAACGATGAGCCTCCATTTCCTGTTTTTCCTGCCTTTTGGCCTGCCAAGGTAATCAAGCGGAACATAGTTGCGGTCCATAGGCGCAAGCCCGTAAGAGCTGCCTGTCCTGGATTCAAGCAGGTAGCCAAGCCTTTTGATAAGGGATATGTTGCCTGTTCTCGTGGCGTATTCCGCCATCCTGCTGAAATCAAGCTCCTCATTTTCCAGCGCGAGCTTTATGTCCTCTACAGGCAGCTTAAACAGCAATGCGTCTACAACAGCCTTTTCGGGCTCGGCGAGGTGTATGTCAAAATCCCCGTATCTCTCCCTTTTGTAGCCAAACATGTGATTGGTTGCGGCAAAGGTTATGGTTGAGGCATCAATCTTTATGCTTTTCCTTGTGACAGGCGACATGACAAAGATGCCGTATGGCTGCTGCGCAGTCATATTATAATAGCGCAGCGCTGTCCACAGGCTTAGGTATGAAGGCGTTACTATGTAAGACGAAAAAATCAGGGGGTCGCTATGCAGCGTGTATT
>JACPIG010000056.1 GCA_016188205.1 Candidatus Woesearchaeota archaeon | reverse complement strand
GTTTCTCCTGCCCGCGCTGTTCTTCCTATCCTGTGTATGTATTCCTTGCTTGTCTTTGGCAGGTCGTAGTTGAATATGTGGCTGACGTTTTTTATGTCAAGCCCCCTTGCAGCCACGTCAGTGGCGACAAGCACGTGTATCCTGCCTGCGTGGAAGTCTTTTATTATGCCGCTTCTCCTGTTCTGGCTGTGGCCGCCGTGTATGGCTATTGCCTCTACCCTGTTTTTGTAGAGATTTCTGGCTACGGCGTCTGCCTTGTGCCTTGTCCCGCAGAACACCATGGCGAGCTTTGGCTTTTCCTGCCTTATCAGGTGAAGCAATAGTGAGAACTTGTCATACATCCTCACCTGATAGTATTTCTGTGCAAGCAGGGTTTTGTCAACGAGCGTGTTGGCTTTTATCATTACGGGGTTTTGCATGTAGTTTCTGCTTATTTCCCTTATTTCCTGGCTGATTGTTGCCGAGAACAGCATTGTCTGCCTTTGCCTGGGCAGCTGGCTTATTATCTTTCTTACGTCATCAATAAATCCCATTTCAAACATCTTGTCTGCCTCGTCAAGGACAAGTATCTTTACCCTGCTCAGGTTTATTGTTCTGCGTTCCATGTGGTCAAGCAGTCTTCCAGGGGTTGCAACCACTATATCTGTTCTTGTCAGGTGGCTTATCTGCGGGCCTATTGCGACTCCGCCGTATATTGCCGCTGTTGCCAGGTGCCTGTATTTTGAGAACTTGGAGAATTGCTCTGCGACCTGCTCTGCGAGTTCTCTGGTTGGCGTGAGCACAAGCGCCTGCACCCCCCCGCCTTTTTTTATCTTTTCTATTATGGGCAGCGCGAATGCCGCGGTTTTTCCTGAGCCTGTCTCGCTCTGTGCTATTACGTCTCTTCCTGCTTTTACTTCAGGTATTGCTTTCTCCTGTATGTAAGTTAACTCTGCATATCCGGATTCGTTTGCTATTCGTATCAGGTCTTCTTCTATGTTCAGTTCGTTGAATTTCATCTTTTGTCTTGTCCAGTATTGTATAGAATTAGAAATCCATCTTCATGGCACTAATGCTACCAATATAGTGAGTTTGGCCTTGTTTATAAATCTTTGCTGTTTGGTTTGACATTTTTATTGTGCATCTCTGAAATGCCTGTAGAAATCCTGCAAAGTCGGAAAATCAAAAATTATCTTGTATTTTGGATCATTACGGACGCTCTGCAGGAATCTGTATCCTTCTTCCGGATTTGGCCCGCCTTCAATAAATCGCCCGCATGCTCCGTAGTCCCCCAAGTAATCCCTGAATATTGATACAAGTTGCTCCCAGCCCTTTATTCCCGGCAGCAAACCATACTCACGTATTATTTTGTTGTAATATCTCTCTTGAAATACTGACCCAAATACTGTGGACTGGTGCGTTATGAAGCCGCCAAAAGTCATAGTAGGGGTAACTCCAAACATTTCTACATATAAGTGTGTACATTTTTGTCGCAGTGCAACTTCGGGGTTCTGCCTATACCTGATTCCCATTTTCATCGCCTCTCTTATGAGAAGCAACCTTTTGAGTTCGTCTTCTCCCAGCCCATTAATAACCCTTATGAGCGAATCAAAGTTCATCGCAGCTCTAAACCTTGATAGAAATTGTATGAGCCGCTTTTTTGCTATTTCATCTTTTTCTGCCAGTTCCAGAAGGTCTTCTGCCAGTTTTCTTTTGTCTTCATCATTCATTTACTTAAACCCCTCAAGTATCTCCTTCACATCCGTCTCCAGCGGCTCATCAACTATGTTTTTCTGTGTCGTTGTCTGTTCTTCGTACGTTTTTTCCTTTTCCTCTCTGTAGAACACGCCTATTGGCAGCTTATCTTTTTCCCATGCCTTTTTCATTGCTTCCAGCTTGCTTGTTGAGTCGTGCCCGCTTTCCTCAAGCTTGTAGACCTTTTCCCTGAACCACTGGTATGTGTTTATGTTGTTGAAGGTTACGCATGGCTGGAACACGTCTATCAATGAAAAGCCTTTGTGCTTTATGCCTTCAATTATCAGATTGGTAAGATGGTTTGGGTCCCCTGCAAAGCCGCGCGCGACAAATGTCGCTCCCTGTGCTATTGCCAGCGCTATCGGATTAACAGGGTGCTCTATGAGCCCTTCAGGTGTTGACTTTGACTTGAATCCGCAGTCTGTCGTTGGCGAGGCTTGGCCGATTGTAAGCCCGTAAACCATGTTGTTGTGGACTATGAGGGTGATGTCAAAGTTTCTCCTCATTATGTGCATGAAGTGGCTCATGCCTTCTCCATAGGTGTCGCCGTCGCCGGAAACAACGACAGCATTCAATTCCTTGTTTGCCAGCTTTGCCCCTTCTGCCACTGGTATTGGCCTTCCGTGCAGCCCTTCAAACCCGTATGCCTTCATGAAGTTGACCATGTGCCCGTGGCATCCTATGCCGTAGACGAAGAAGTGCTTTTCTACGGGCATGTCAAGCTTCACGATTACGTTTTTTATGCTTGCGAACATGGCGAAGTCGCCGCAATTGTGCAGTATGGCATTTCCGCTGACATAGCTATGGGCATCCTCAACTTCCATGTTGTATACTGGTCCGTCATAGTCGAATGTGTCTATTTTGAAAACCGGAATCATCGCGTATTCGCTGGTTATTATTGATGAAGACTGCTGTCTTTTTGGCATGTCTCGTTTTTGTATTCCAAGTACTGACTGAAGCCGTGGAAAATCCCTCTTGCCAAGGACCCAGATTGACCATGAAGCTTTATGGTTTTCATGCGCTTCCTCTTTTAATACGGTGGGAATTATTTCCTGCCTGAGAAGGAGAAGTTTCATCTGTTCTGCCAGTGTGTGGGAAATCGTCTTGTAGCTGGCTCTTAGTTTTTCCTTATGCACCCATCCATCCCCTCGCCACAGCCCTTTCAGGAGTTCCCTTTGCAGGTTCAATGGCAGCAGCACCATGAAATGCGGGATTTTTTTGTTTGCGGCTCCGCTTCCGAACCATTCCCTGAAAGACCTTGAAATCCTTGAAGAATTTATAGTGACATCAAGACTATTCTTTTTTTCTCTTGTTTTGGTTGAGACTGTTGCCGAATTTCCGAAAAGTTCATGAACTATGTGATAAATGTCCTCTGCAAATTCTTTTTCTTTGATATTGAATGTAAAGCACACATCAGAATCCACGTTGTTCTTTTTTGCCTGCCTTTTATTTATGTAGCCCTCGGATAAGTAATACCCTGCCAATCGCATAAAGCCTTCGGTGATGGGCACTTTTTCATTTTTTATGCTGCTGCGCCTGTCTTTCTGATACTTTTCAGTCAGCGGCAGTTCTCTTTTTTCAATAACCCCTCTCGGAATGGGATACGCCAAATAATCTCCTTTGCTTATGCTGTCGGCACGCTCCCATGAGAGTTCCATTGTCTTATTGTGCAATCTTAAGTTCTGCCGCTTTCCAACCAGCACTGGGTG
>JACPIG010000060.1 GCA_016188205.1 Candidatus Woesearchaeota archaeon | reverse complement strand
GATTCCCTGCAGCAGAACGGCTTGCAAGGTTTGTGCCTTACCTAATGATCTGGTATGTCCTGGCTGTAATAGCGACAGTGTGGCTCACAATGGCGCTTTATGAGAAAAGATTAAAAAGACTGAATGTTGTGAGGCAGCTTCAAGGATGAAAACAATCACTGACTTAAGGCAGCTGACAATAGCAGCGGGCTTTGGAACTCTGATGTTTGCAATAGGTTTTGCCAAGAAGCTTCAAAGCTGAGAAGACCGTGCCCATAGCAACTCAAAGATGTTCTTATACGTATTTGCAAGTTCCCTGCTACTGACAAAAGCCACAAACAGCCTTGGGCGGTGAATAAGAAAGGCAACGCCCGTGTCCATTATGTCGGTTGATGTGTGAAAAGAAAGATTTGAAGGCAGCCTTCTGTACCTGAAATACGGAAATAACTTTGCGAAAGGGTTACTGCCGCTGTTAATCAGAACCTTCATGTCCGGTTTTACACCTGGCTTATATTCCTCCTCAACCAGCCTCATCATGCTCCTTGTGAATCCCTCTGCCGGCTTGAAGACCTTTTCGTCAGCCGACCATATGCCATAAAAATAGCTTATTTTTCTGTTCTCAAGCTGGCTGAAAAACTCGGACAGATAACTCTTGTAGCCTTCGTTCCCTTCATACACTATGACTTCCTCTGCATGCTTCGGCTGCCTGTATTCTGCCTTGAGACCGGAAACAAGCTCCTTAATCCTTTCCTGCTTTTCCCTGAATACGTGCTCTATCTTCTCAGGCGGCAAAGGGTAGTAATGCCTGACGCCAAGCTTTATGTTTGTTCCAACCAAGCCAAGCTCCAGAAGACCGGGGATGTTGTCATACACGCTTGGCCTGTAGACGCCTGACCTTGAGGAAAGCTGCGCTGCAGTCAGGGAGCCGTGGCTAAGCAAAGAAAGATAGAGCTTAACCTGCGCCTTGGACAAGCCAAGCTCATACAGCAGCTTTGTGTCCATGCAAGGCAGAAACCATAATGCCTATTTAAAGTTGTCGGAAAACTGACGACACTACTTTTTATCTGATGCAGAAATACCTTGCCGGTGATGAAACTTATATCGAGCACAAGGGACTTTGCAATAGCAGGAGGGTTCGGGGCGCTTATAGTAGCATTTGAGCTTTCCATAGGCATAATCATAACCTCGCTGACAGGGCTGCCAATCCTGATAGCAATAGTTGACTCTGTGCTTCTGGCTTACATGATTATGGTTCCGCCCCTGATAACCAGAAAAGCCGGAATCATTACTGCCACTGTGCTTGTTATGAGCCTTCTCTCTGTGCCTACATCGGCATTTGGAGTGCCCGGGCCATACAAGATTCTTGTATTTGTTCCGCTTGGCATAATTATGGACATCCTGTTTTACGCCTCAAACGGGAAAAAGCTGCTTATGATAATCGGGATTATTGCTGCTGCCTTCATATCAGTTCCATACCAGTTCTTCCTGATGCAGCAGCTCGGGCTTCCCCTTCCGGAAGGGACAGAAAAGCTGCTGCTGCCTGTTGCAATATTCGCAGCCGTTGAAGGCGCATTAGGCGTATGGCTCGCATACATGACTTATGAGAAGAAGCTCAAAAAACTTAGTGTTGTGAAGCGGCTGCAGGGCTGAAAACGGAAACAATTATAAAAAACAAGGCCGAGGAAACCATATGCGCCGAATCAGCACAGTAAAAGACCTTACCCTGGCAGGCGGCTTTGGCGCACTTCTGTTTGCCATAGATGCGGTGTTCACGCCCTTGGATATGATACTCGGCATACCAGGCGTCAGGGCTGTAGTGAATACCTTTTTCTGGATAGTTGTGGCGTGTGTGGCTGTCCTGATAACAAGGAAGACCGGTTTTCTCACAGCAACGCTTTTTGTCTACGCGCTGCTCAGCGTTCCACTAATCACGTGGGGCGCGCCTGGATTTCACAAGCTGCTCATAATAATGCCCCTGGCAATACTCGTGGAAGCGATACTACTTGCAACAAACTACTCAAATACAGGAATAGCGGTTGCAATTGCTTCAGGTGTAGCAGGCGGATGGCTTCTGCAGCTCTATGTAATGAGCCTTCTCGGCATCCCCGGAGTTGAAACATACATGAAAGTCATAGTGCCGTTCACAATAATCGGAGTCATAGAAGGGCTCATAGGCGGGTTTGCAGGCATATGGCTATACAACAGGAAGATAAAAAACCTGAAGGTAGTCAAGCAGCTGCAAAGCCAATAATCAAAGCCGGCACCAGAAATCTTTATAACCTGAAAGAAAGCAATCACTGCCATGAGCACGGCTGTTGTTGAGGCAGGCATAAAGTCATTCAGATATGCGGGCAATGACAGGAATTCCCTTGAGAATGTAATGGTTTCTGTGGGGAAAGGGGAAACTCTTGTTCTTTTCGGCAACTCCGGCTCTGGAAAGAGCACCCTTGCCAACTGCATAATGGGCATATGCCCGCACATGATAAAAGGGGAGATGAAAGGGGCTGTAAGGATTGGCGGGGTTGAAATAAGAAAAGACAACCTTCCTGAAATACACAAAAAAGTCGGCATAATGCTGCAGAACCCTGAGATGCAGATACTAAACCCGCGAGCCATAAACGAGCTGGCTTTTGACATGGAAAACCAGGGGATGGAAAGGGAAGAGATGCAGAGAAGAGTGAACGAGGCTGCGAAGTTCTTTGCGATTGAAGACTGGCTTTACAAGGACACTGACGCGCTGTCACAGGGGCAGAAACAAGTTCTTGGACTGGCAACGATATTTGCAAACAAGCCGGATGTCATGGTGCTGGACGAGCCCATATCAATGCTGGACATAGACCACAGGAAAAAGGTTCTTGGCTACCT
>JACPIG010000052.1 GCA_016188205.1 Candidatus Woesearchaeota archaeon | reverse complement strand
TGCAAGGGCTTTGAACATGTCCTCAATTGTGTACGCTGCTGTCGCGCCTTTCTTTTGAACCTCTTTTATAGGTTCTGGCGAACGATTATAAGCCGCAATTTTGTGCCCGGAAGCCAACAGCCTCAGCACAATGTTCTTTCCCATTCTTCCAAGCCCCATGAATCCGAGTTGCATTTTTGCTGCCTCCAGAAGCTATTTCTTCGTATAATCCATTATCCCCTTTATCTGCCCTTCCTTGTCCTGCCCGAATGCTTCCTTGTATTCCTGAATTGTAAACCTGTGCGTTATTATCCTGTCAAGTATGTTGTTGTGGCTTTTCTGTATTCCTGCTATGTCCTTCAGCGCCATTTTGAAGTGCGGCTTCTGGGAGTTCACGCTTCCCACAATGAGCAGGTTTTGCCGCACAAGCTTGTGTATCATGCCTTTTATGTTGAAGCATAATTCCTCGGTTCCTTTTGGTATTCCAAGAAACACGTATATGCCGTTCCTGCCCAGCAGCTCTATAAGGTCTATGACGAGCTGCGTTCCCCCTGTTGCCTCAATTATTATATCTGCTGTTCCTATTTCCTCTTTTAGCTTGTTCACGTCCTTTCCGCGGATGTCTACGTATGCTGCGCCCATCTCCTTTACAAGCTGCACTTTCAGGTCTTCAGGCCCTCTTCTTCCAAGGACATAGGTCTGTATGCTGTTTGCCCTCATCACAGCTATTGCGGCAAGCCCTACAGAACCCATGCCAAAAACCACTGCCCTGCTTTTTGAAAAGTCATAAGTAGGGATTCTTTTTTGGATTTGCCTTATCTGTTCAACTGCTTTCTCTATTATGCTGAACGGCTCTGTGAGGGCTGCCACATTCACAAGCTGCCTGGGAACCTTTACAAGGTATTCCTCTTCCTCAACGTAAAGCTCTGAGTTGAAGCCGTGCCTCCTGTGCTGCCCGGAGGCAGTATAAAGCCCGGTTTCGCAGAAGTCGCTTCGCCCTGTCCTGCATGGCATGCATATGCCGCAGCCGTGCCTTGGTATAATCACGGCGTAATCGCCCTTCTTCAGCGACTTCACGCCGCTGCCTGCCTCAGCCACTTTTCCAAGCCCCTCATGCCCAAGTATGAGCTTGTCATCGCCTTCGGGCGCATCCACAAGGCTGTTCTCTATTATGTCCTTGTCAGTTCCGCATATGCCTACATTCACCATTTCAAGCAGCACTTCGTTTGGCTTCGTTATTTTTGGCGCCTCTATCCTGAAAAGCTCGGGCTCTGTGCTGCCTTTCCTTACGCCTATTGCGCTTATCTCTGCCATGAGACGGAACTTGTTCGGGTTTTATTTAAAGTTATTGTTGTAGCCTGCCGCTTTTAGAACAAGTTTTAAATAGATACAGAGCGTTTTGTGCTGCATGAAAAGCTTGAATTACAGAAAGGAAAGGGCTTTAGAGATGTATGCCAAAGGCAGGCTTTCACTGGAAGGAGCGGCAAAATTCGCAGGATTGTACATTGGCGATTTCTTGGACCTGATGAGGGAAAAAGGCGTGGAAAGCAACATTACTTTAGAGATGTTTATGAAAGGCCTGAAGACAGCTAAATCAAAGGGGTAAGTGCTATACGATGAAAAACTCAGAAGCCGCAAAGGTGCTTTACGACATAGCAGACCTTCTTGAGATGCAGGGCGTTGACTTCAAGCCGCAGGCTTACCGCAAGGCAGCACGCTCCGTAGAGGAGCTTTCTGAGGATGTTGCCGAGATTCACAGGAAGGGCGGGAAGGAAGGGTTAAAGCAGATAGCCGGGATTGGCGAGGGCATTGCTGAGAAGCTTGACGAGCTTCTGGGAACAGGTAAGCTGAAGTATTATGATGAGCTTAAGAAAAAGTTCCCCGCACACATCTCCGAGCTTATGGAAGTGCCCGGGCTTGGGCCAAAAAGGATAAAGCTGCTGCATGAGAAGCTGGGGATAAAAAGCTTAGGTGACCTGGAGAAGGCTGCAAAATCCCACAGGATAGCCAGTCTTCCCGGGCTTGGCGAAAAGGCAGAGGAGGACCTGCTGAAAGGCATAGGGCTTGTGAAGAAGGGCAAGGAGCGCATGCTTCTGGGGCTTGCATTGCCAATAGCCAGGGAGCTGGAGTCAAGGCTTGGCTCTTTAAAGTTTGTCAGCAGGGCTGTTGTGGCCGGCTCTCTGAGGAGAAGGCAGGAAACTGTGGGCGACCTTGATATACTGGTTGTTTCATACAAGCCGAAGGAAGTGATGGATTTCTTCACATCTATGAAGGACGTGCAGCGCATCCTTGCAAAAGGAGAGACGAAAAGCAGCGTGCTTTTGAGGAGCGGCTTGCAGGTTGATGTTCGCGTTGTTGAGGAAAAAAGCTTTGGTGCTGCCCTGCAGTATTTCAGCGGCGACATACAGCACAATGTCAAGCTGCGCGAAATCGCGATTAGGAAGGACTTCAAGCTGAACGAGTACGGGCTTTTTGCCAGGAAAGGCAGCAAGTACATTGCCGGAAAAACAGAGGAAGAGGTTTACAAGGCGCTTGGCATGGACTGCCCTGAGCCTGAGATAAGGGCTGACAGGGGTGAAATAGAGGCGGCTGCAAGGCATAAGCTGCCGAAGCTTATCGGCTATGGCTCAATCAAGGGCGACCTTCACGCCCACACGACAAAAAGCGACGGCGCTGACGGGCTGGACGAAATGGTTTCTGCCGCAAAAAAGATGGGTTATGAATACATTGCGATAACAGACCACTCTGTATCTGAAAGGATTGCTTCCGGGCTGAAAGAGGAGGATATGGAAAAGTGGCTTAAGGAAATAAGGGAGTTCGCCAAAAAGACAAATGGAATAAGGGTTCTTGCCGGCTCTGAAGTCAGCATAAAAGCCAGCGGTGAGCTTGACTACAGCGACGACATCCTGAAAAAAATGGACATAGTTGTTGCCTCTGTGCATTCAAGGTTCAAGTCGTCAAGGGATGAGATGACAAGGCGCATAGTAAATGCTTTAGGCAGCAAATACATTGATATTCTTGGCCACCCCACAGGCAGGCTGATAAGCAGAAGAGAGCCCTACGAAGCTGACATGAAAGCAGTGATAAAGGCAGCTGTTGACAACAATATCTGCCTTGAGATAAACTCGCAGCCAGACCGGCTTGACCTGAAGGACACTCATGTAAGGGAAGCGAAGGAGATGGGCGCAAAATTCGTGATAAACACAGACGCCCACAGCGCAGCAGGGCTTAACTACATGGAGCTCGGAATAGCAACTGCAAGGAGGGGATGGCTTGGGGAAAAGGACGTTGTAAGCACACTGCCGCTGGAGGAACTGCCAAAGTATTTCAGAAAAATAAGAGTGTGAATGCTTTACGTCTTTACTCCCTCTTTACTCCGCACGCATCCTTGTAGTCCTCGCAGCAGTCCTGCTTGTCCTGGCAGTATGCGTCGCAGTAGCACCCTGATGGGGCTTTCTTGCCGCAGTATCCTTTGCAGCTCTTTTCTGATTTGCTGTCAATAACGCATTTGCCATCATACGCAACCTTGACTCCTGCCTTTGAGGCAAGGCACTTGTTTGAATACGTTATGTTGTCATTCCCGCACACAGGAGAATATTCATGTGTGCATTGCTCTTCTTTCTCCACACACTTGCATGAGGACTTTGGGCTGACGCTCTTTATGTCGGTGTTTTTAGGGCAGTTTATGTCCTTGCACGGGTCGCCGATTACGCAGGACTTTTCTTCAGCATCATTGCAGTAGCAGTTTTGGTCGGCATTTCCGTCTCCGCAATACTCAACAAGCGCGCATTTGCCGCCTATACACTTGCTTATGGGGCGGGGCTCTTTTAAGCATTTAATCTCCACAACGCCGCAGTCTTCGTCTTTATCGCACTCCGGCTTCTCTTCGCCGCACGCATCCTTATAGTCTTCGCAGCAGTCTCCATACTGGCTGCATAAGTTATCGCAGTAGCATCCTGATGGCGCCTGATTGCCGCAATATCCCTTACAACTCTTCTCTGATTTGTCTTCAATAACACATTTGCCTTCTACACACTTTGCTTCAGGGCACGGCTCTTTCACGCAGACAACTACGCAGTCCTTGTCCTTCACGCACTCAGGCTTCTGGCTTCCGCATTCAGCTTTGTAGTCAGGGCAGCAGTCACCGTATTTCTCGCATACAGAATCGCAGTGGCAGCTTCCTGCGGACTTTCCCCCGCAGTAGCCCTTGCATGACGCAGGCAGAGGGGCTGGTGTAGGAAGAACTTGTGTTGAAGACTCTGTTGCTTCTTCTGCTTCATCCTGTGAAGCGTGGGAAGGCATGCCTGTTATTTTCGGCACTGGCTTGAAGCAGTAGCCTTCCTTGCATAAAGCTCCTGTCAGGCAGTCAAAGTTGCTCTGGCACTTCACAAGCTGCGTTTTCGTGAATAATGACTGTGCTTTTGATATGGCGCCGGTTATGGCGTTGGATGGCTTTGATGCCTGTGCAGCACTTGAAGAGCTTGTAGCTTCCCCTGAAACATCAACCGCACAGTAGCCCTGAACGCATATCGCTTCTGACGGGCAGTCTGATGCTGAGCCGCACTTTACAAGCTCCTCGTTGCTGAGCGCCCCTTCAACGCCTGTCATGGCTCCGGATATTCCGTTTCCTGAAGACGAGAATGTTCTGCCAAAGTCAAGCAGAGCAAGACCTGCTGTGACTGTGAAAAGAAATGCTATTAGCCAGAACACAGGGTTCTGCCTTTTTCTTTCCTTCTGCTTTGCCCCAAACCTCTTTTTTGGCATCTTGGATTTTCCTGCAATTACGAGTATATAAATCTTTGCGAGCTGTATTTGAAATTATGGCTATGCTTATAAACCTGAGCAGATTCGCTGGTGTCATGGGACTGTCAAGGTATCTGCTTCCTGCAGTTTTTAGTGCAGGGATTTCGGCAAGCGTGTTGTCTTGCGGCAGCCCTCCGGTTCCTGCTGCTGAAGTTCCTGTTCCTGTTGGCAGGCTTGAGGCTTTGTTGTCCAGCATTCCTCCTGACAGGCGTTTTGAGATAAGCCTGCCTGAAGGCTTTGCCGGAACAGTTCTTTTAGGCATGTTTAGCGAGATGAACGGGCTTAGGTTGACAAGCGGCATCTGCGTTACTCACGTCGACCCCAGAGGTTTGGGTAGCAGGACCAGCGCCCAGATCTATAATTCTGAAGGCATCCTGACAGTAGCTGAGCTTATTAACCGCTCTGCTGCCATGGGCCACACGACGTGTGTTGAACATCCGCCATCGGGCTTGTGGGGGCTGGTTTATGAGTTCGAAACCAGGGAAGGGCTTGTGACGTATGGAGTTATTGTCTATTATGTGCCGGGAAAAGAAAAAGCATAGCAGCATAGCCGCCTAATGCGCCAGCTCATCCCTTGCCTTGTTCGCCAGCCTGTGCGCAATGTGAAGCTGCTCTGGCAGCTTGTGCGGATACCTTATGCTTTTCTTCACTATCTCAACGCTTGTTTCAAGGCTTACCTTGTGCCCTGGGCTTATGTACAGAGGCCTGCTGTGTTCCCTTGTTTTAAGCGCAACCCCCCTTATCTCGTTGTTGCAGCTTATCCTTCCATCTTCATCTACCTGCCCGCACAGAAGCTGCTTTGCAACGCCTATTGCCGGAACATCCAGAACAACTCCAATCTGTGATGCCATGCCTATCCTTAAGGGGTGCAATATTCCGTTTGCGCCTATTATGAGCATGTCCGGCTTCTGCTTCAGCTTCCTGTACGCTGCTATAAGAGCAGGACCCTCCCTGAAGTAAAGGAACTCGGGAATGTAAGGCATTCTTGTCTCTGACGTTGCTGTCTGCTGCTCAACAACATCAAGGTTGCTGTCAAGCACGGCGACTGCTGAGACTACTGTGTTGCCGTGGAATGCCTGACTCGCTCCCCCAATCAGCTCCTGCTTCCTGAACTCGTCCTTTACAACGACCTTTTTCGCAGCTTCAATCTGCTCATCTTTTAGCCGTTCAATATTCATTTTGAAGCCTTCTTTTAGTTTAATGTTTGTGGTTTGTAGTTTTACTACCAACTACTTACCACCAACAACATGGGCCCGCCCGGATTCGAACCGGGGACCCCCACCCTGTGAAGGTGATGTCATAACCGCTAGACCACGGGCCCTTAATATCGAGGTGTGAAAAAGTGGGATATATTAAGTTTTGTGTAAATGCGGCAGAAAGAAATAAATACCGGCTTTCCTTGCCTTCTTCTTATGTATTCAAGCGTTCTTGTATGCGTAAGCAACCCGAGGCATGTGAAAGAGATGACAAAGCTTGCGCTTTCCGTGTCAGAAAAGGGTGCTGGGCTTGTTTTTCTCAGGGTTGTGCCTGTGGTGAACGACTGGGTTGTCAGGCAGTTTGACAAAGACCTTGGCTTTATGAAGCAGCTTAAGGTGAGCGGCAGGCGTGTAAAGTACGAGAAAAGGATTGCAGAGGGCGGGGACGTTGGCAAGGCAATTCTTGCCGCAGCAAGGAAGGGCAAGGCAGACCTCGTAGTCATGGGCGCTGTGCCGCACAAGGGGATTTTCGGCAGCATAAGGAACATATCAACTTACGTAATGAACAACTCCAGTGCCGCTGTCGTGCTTGTGAAGAGCAGGCAGTGAGGGTGTACAGGAATATGCTGCTATGACTGGACAAAGAATTTCTAGCAGCAAACCGACCTGAAATTCATTGAAAGATTCAATTCGTTTTGTGCTCTCGCGAGGTAAATTTTATGCGCGAAATCCATGTTTTATCCCCTCCTTGATTATTTCATAAAATATTCTTTGATTGTAAACAGCTAAGTGCTTTCGTGCTATTTGCTTGCCTAAATTTTCTCCCTTATCTGTCAGCATTTCAATCATTTCTGCTCTTGGAATAACGTGAACATCCATTTCAAGAACGCTTTTTAGTTTAGCGCTATTTGCCAATGCATCTATCTGCTTTCTTTTATCTTCATTTTCTATAAATACTCCAACATCCAAGTCCGAATCTTTTTTTTGTTCTCCAGATGCATAAGAGCCAAAGATAATGATTGAATAAAAAGGAGTATCCTCAGAAAGCTCTTTTTTTAGGCTTTCCAATGCAAGCTTAACATTATGTGAAATTCGATTATTGTTGCACAGAGCAAGATAATAAAAGGCCAGATCATTTTCAAGGTTAAGAGTCAAAAGCCCTGATTTTCCAATCTTTCGCTCAATCAATACCTCTTCTTTTTTTAACAGGTTTATCGCTAAAGCTAACGCATTATTCGATTTCTCTTTTGAGTCTTTCTTTACTTCTTTTCGTGTGTATTCTGCAAATGGTTTTTTTGCAATCACTTCAAATATTTTGAGCTGTTTTTTAGTAAGCATATTAACCACTTTATTGGTTCATGTAACCCAAATTATTGGTTATTTATATACTTTTCGCTTTGGAAAAACAGTATTCAGAATCAGAGGAAGGGCTTCAGCAGTTTCAGTTCACAACATTGGTCGGTTTGCCTTTCAAGAAATTCTCAATATTTCCAACAAACAGGTTTTGCTTATTCACACGGGCTTCTTTGCTGTTCCACGCTATTGGCGGATATATTGTGCAATTTCTGTATTTATGCAAAATATCCAAGTCTTCCTGTTTCATTAAATCCGAATGGTCAAGAATAAAAATCAGGTCATTCCTCTTTAGCCTTTTCTCCAGAGCAGTCAACTCCGTAGTTTCCATGGGAACGGTATTCACAACAATTGCTCCGGATTTTATTCTGGAAAACGCAGCTTCATCCAGGAATTTGTCCGTGTCTGGAGTGTGTGCAAAGTTTATTGAAATAAAATCGGCATTTTTCAGAAGGGCGTCCTTGTCCTCATATTTTATCCCTTTCGCCTCAGCGTCTTTCTTTCTTGTTCTGCTCCAGTATCTGACATCCGCGCCAAACCCCTGGGCAAGCTCTGCAGTTCTGGCTCCTATGTTCCCCAACCCGAATACTCCAAATACCTTTCCTTTTATTTCTGATGAGGACATTCCGGCAAAAGTATAGTTCCTGCTCCCAGCCCGCCTTTTTCCTTCATCCAGCTGCCTTATTTCTCTGAGTATTGCGGCAATGATGAACTCGGCAACGCTTTCTGTGCAGTATCCTGCAATGTTTGTTACAGGTATTCCTTTTTGCCTGGCATATTTTGCATCGATTTTATGGTACGCCGCAGCCAAAGTTCCTATGTATTTCAGGTCAGGGGCTGCATCAATATGCTCTTTGGTTACTGGTATGGCAAAACCAACCAGAAGGCAATCGGTATCTTCCAGTTCATTCATAATTTGAGGGCTGTCCTTTGGGAGAAACACTTTAGTTTCGGTAATAGAATCCAGTTTATTCCAATATTCCGTATCTAAAGCAGATTCCTGTATATTGACAAGAAGAATTTTCTTGAAAGCCATGTTAAAGGCGTGGATGTTTTGCTTAAATAAAAATTTTCTGTTAGAAGCTCTCCGGCGGTTGTACATAACTACTGCCTTGCGAAGCTTATGACCGTGAACTCCTCTTTTCCAAGCATCACTGCCCTTTCTTCATCCGCTGCAAACTTGTTCTGCTCTGCAGCGAGCTTCAGCATCTCCGCGTTCCTTACAATGCAGGTCATTGTCCCTTTTTCCGATAGTATGTACCGTGCTTGGTAGAACAGCTCCTTGTACAGCTTCTCTATGAGCTTCACGTCCATCCTTTTTGAGTGCTCAGGAGGGCTTGTGACTATCTTATCTATTTCGCCTTCTGAGAATTTTGTGTCCAGCCACTCAATGTCCAGCCTGCTGAAGCTTATGAACTTGTTAATGCCTGCGAGCTTTGCGTTCTTCTTGGCTGCGGATATGCTCGGCATTGAGGAATCCATGCCGTGTATTGCTATCTTTGCCTCTGCGTCAATCTGCGAGTCTATGGCTTTGAAGAATTCCTCAAAATTCTCGTCCTCAAGCGGCTTCAGATGCCTGAACGCCAGCTCATCTTTCCTGTGATAGTTTACAGGCGTGCCTGTTGCGTAAAGCGCCGCTTCTATTGGTATTATGCCTGACTTTGTGAACGGGTCAAGAAGCGACTCGCCTTTCCTGTAGCCAGATGCTTTAAGCAGGCAGTAGGCGGCTGTTCCTTTAAGGGCTGCGGGGTGGGCGAATATCCTGTAGTCGCGCTTGCTCAGCTCTATGCCGCCGAAGTCAACGCCGAAGTATCCCTTGTTTTTGACAACCTGCACATGGAATATTATGTCAGGGCTGTCAAGGTTTATGTCCTTGTTGGTCTTGTCCTTTATGAGCCTGCCTGCTTCCTGCATGATGTCCTGGCTTGTGAAGTTGTGCTGTCCTGTCCTGCTGCACGCTGCCTTGAAGGTTGTGTTCTCTTCCATCCACTGCGACAGGTCTGTGTCAGACAGCGCTTTCCGGAATGATGAGGCTGCCTCTTCAAGGCTGCTGCCTGCCTCAAACTCTGCAAGCAGGAGCAAAACCTTTATTGCTGACTGAGACCTGTAGCTGAGCAGGCACAGGTCAAGCATGCTTCCTGTGGAGAACACCGCCGCGGATTCATGGATTTCTGCCTTGCAGCCTGTAATCTCCTTTATCTCTGCTGCAGCAACATCTTCAAATCCCGGATGCGTTATTACAATCCCTTTCACGGCTTTGCGATAACGGGGGCATTTATAAAAAGGTTTGTCCAAAGGCGTCGCTATTGAAAACCTTGCCAGAGGAAGCCAGATTAGCCCTTGCATAGCAAGGGTTGTTTTTATCTCCCCCTCGCTAACCGTGGGGGAGATAAAAACAAGTTCAGTGTAACTGAATCTAATCTTGCTCTTCGATAGCAAACCTCCCTGAGCTTTTCAATGCAGCCCAAAATGCAAAGTCAAGTTCTAACGTCACACCTTTTCCACAGGTTGCCTTGCTTCGAAGCTTCACAGCCTGCATTATTGGAGCTCAAATCAGTGGAACAACCAATGGAAGCCACGTCTTCAGGCACTCCTCTGCCGGTGTGGACTGAGTGTCGTAGCCAGTGTTTTGCGCCTTGCCTTCGCCTACCGGCTTCAGCTTGGCAAATATGTCCGAGCCTGCTGAGTCGCCAAGCTTTGCGTCATGGAGCTCAAACCACGGAAGCCCCATCTGCTGGTACTTCTCATGAGTTACAGGTGTGGGCGGAGCGTTGTAGCCTGTGACTTGCCTGAAGTCTTCGCTTGAGACAAGGTATACCATTTCCACTGCCGTGGGCTTCTCCTGCCACACATCCAATCCGTGGGGGTCAGGGTATATCTTTTGCTGGATTTCTCCCCCTCTTCCAAGCCCCATTGACTGCACGCTCATGCCCCTGAGGCGGGCTGGGCTTTTCGCACTCGCCATCATGACGCTTTCCAGACCGTAATCCTCCATTAACAGGCTCCCCTTCAGTGCAGGACTCCATGAGCCTCCGACCATGTATTCGTGTGGCCTTGTCGCATGTGTCAGGCTTTGCCCTTCTTTCGGGTCGTATACTATGAGCTGTATCCCGCCGACAGTTTCCTTGCCAGTTATCTGCCCTTCTACTGTTTCACCTGAGCCAAGCTCTGCTGCCACAAACTGGTATATCTTTCCATCCTCTGCTTTCCATCCGTCAAGCCATGGCTGCGGCGGAACAACAAGATAGTTCTGCTTTGGCTCAAGCTTTATGTCAAGAGTTTCTTCACCTGGACTTGAAAACGGAACTCCGGAAACCGCGTTTATGTTTCCTGCCCCCACAATGAGCGCCTTGGGGTTCTCCATGTAGCCCCTGGCAAAGCTTATCCACATTGCTTCCTGCCTGTACATTGGCATGAAGTAGCCGTCTTCGCGCCATTCATCCGGAGCCCCTGCTTTGAAGTCAGAAACCCTGAATACAGGGAACGAGCCAAGCCCCGCAGGCAGGCTGTTAACGACTCCTGCAGGAACCCTGCATGTTCGCTGGAAGTTGACACGAAGCCCTCCTATATCCAGACACTCAATCTGCACCCGTTGCAGCAAATCCGCACCTGCCGGAATCCTCATCATTTTTGCCTCCGAAAGCTATTTTAGGCTTTCAGGAGGAAGAAATACTGGTGAAAGTATATATTTAACCAGTGTAATATCCACCTGTGTATACATTTGTGTATTTTTCTGCAAATTGTTTATTTTGGAAATATTTATATACCACATCACCTTTCTGCTTTTCATGAAAAGGAAAATAGTGAGGCATGGAAGCAGCTCTTTGACAATAACCCTGCCTTCCAAGTGGGTGAAGAAGTTTGGCCTGAACAGGGGGGATGAGGTTAATGTGGAGGAATCCGGCCCTGAGCTTGTTGTATCAACAGAACAGGAAACTGCATCCCAGAAGAAGGTCGTTTCCGTGACTGATTACGGGCTTTTTACGAAAAACAGCCTCTCACACCTTTACCAGCTTGGATACGATGAGATAGAAATAATTTTCAACGACAACAAAACCCTGGAGGAGATAAAGAGCAGGCTCCCTGAGTGCATCGGCTTTGAGATAATAGACCAAAAAGAGAACAGGGTGTTCATTAAGAGCATAGCCACAACCATTGAATCCGAGTTTGACACGCTGCTGAGGAAATCATTCCTGATTACAAACGAAATGGCAAAAGACATGCTGAAGGCTTTGGATGCCGGGCAATATGAAAAGCTGAGGGAAATAAGGAACATGGAGTCTCTAAACAACAAATTCACTGACGTATGCATCAGAATACTTAGCAAGAGGGGCTATAAAGTTGCCAAGAGGACTATGCAGATTTATGATGTGCTGAAGACAATTGAGAGAATAACTGACGAGTTCAAATACATTTGCGACCTGTTTTCAGGCTTCAAGGGAAAAATTGACAAAAGCCTCATGGGCCTTTTCAGGGAATCAATAGATTACTATCTGGCTTTTTATTCAATGTTTTACAAGTTTGACCCTGAACTCAAAAAGAGAATATACCTTGAAAGGAAAAAGCTCGTCCGGAAGTATGAGACCCAGCTTGAGACGTCAAGGGGAGCTGCATCAAGGTTTCTGCACCACATGATAGAAATAGTGGAGAAAACTTACAATGCAGCAGGAGGGTATTTTGCTCTTATGCTGTGATTCCCGGGGCGTTTCTTAGCAATGTGCCGTAATCGCCTTTAGCAAGTCCTGGAAGCCTACTTACTTCCTGAGCTATAATACCCGCTTCTGCACTATAGCCAAATCCTCTTAGCTCATCCAAATCACGCCGCAATGATTGATTGTGTAAAGAAAATTTCCCGATTATGTCAGGGAGGTCTTTCCTTGTAGGATCAAACAGCTCATAAATGTTCCACAGGGCTGATTGTATAACCGCATCCCTGTTTCTGCCAGTTTGAGAAGCCTGAAGGTTTAACCCAAACGCTGAAGCTGCTGTCTCATAAGCCCGCCTGAAATCGCCGAATTCATAATGGTAGCTGCCGCACACCTTCAATGCCTGCCTTTGATGGTGCAGCCAGAAGTCCGCAGCATCACCGTAAGGCGTGTCACTGGTAATTGAGCCCCAGTCAATTACGCCAAAGCGCTCTATGCTCGTGGATGGCTTGCCTGTACTGCTGTCAATTGTTTCCGTAGTGACAACCTGCCCTGTGTGTATGTCACCGTGGGAAACCAAGCGCGGCCCTGCCTGCCTGCTGTAAATTCTTTCGCACGCCGCTATAAGCACTCCAGCCTCTGCATCATTAACCTTCAGGGCTGCAAGAAACCTTTCCCTTATTTCCTTTCCCGGGCTTGATGGAGTTACAGAGACTCCATACATTTCAAGCTCACTGGCAGCCCCTGTCAGGGCAGCCTGGTATGCCGCAATCATCCAAGATACTTTTTCAGCTGTCCTGAAGATAAGCTCTGGCTTTAGCTCCATGTTCGCAATGAGGGCATTATAAGGGCCGCCTGCGTGCGCCACAACCCCGCCAAGAACTGCCACGTCAAAAGGGTAAGACTGGTGGTGAAGCTCATTAGGCCTGTACCCGATTGGCTTTCCTGTTGGCACGCCCCTATTGTAGGCGACGTGATAAACCGCCAGTTCTCTTGCAGTCCCAACAGGGTCTGCCTTGAAAACCCAGACTTTCGATATTCCTGAATTTATCAGGAAATACACTTCCCTGACGCCTTTTCTTGTTGCAGGCAAATCCACCACCCTTGTTATCTCTACAGGGGCTTTGTACTCTTCTGCCAGAATCTGCTCCAGAAATCTGATTGCATCAGGCCTGGTTGTGCGGAGATCATATAAAAGGAATTGTCCTGCTGAAGGTTCGGTTTCTCTGCCAGATGTTTCTATGACCAATTCCTTCATTTCCCTTTCGTAACCTGCGAGCAAACGCCTTAACTTTGCAGGATCATCACCGCTTATTGCACCACGCATAACCCTGACAGGGCGCTCTTCTGGCAAGCCTTTACTTGGCGGCTTAACGCGACTTAATCGCACACCAGAGTAGTCTCCCGGCTCAATGTCTTCAAACCTTAACTTTCCAAATAGCTGATCAAGTCCCATTTTGCCTGCGATAAGATGCTGTGTGTCTTTTGTTGCTGATAAAGGTTATGGATGTATTTGATGTATTTAAACCTTTGCATTAGTAGTCTCTGATAGATAGTAACGAAATGTTGTTTTGATTGGTTATTCAAGCTTTTCCACAAACTTCTCCCTTGACCTGAGCCCGCTGAGAATCCTCACCCTGCACTTCAGCTCTTTTGAAAGAAACCTGACCAGCTCTGCATTTGCCTTTCCCTTGTCAGCAGGCTCTTTTATGCAGACGATGTATGCCTTCCGTTTTTCGTCAAAGCCCTTTATCCCGTTTTTTGCAGAATTAGGCTTGGCAATTACCCTGAACCTTCTCTCACTTATCATTTCTGCTCTCAGCATAATCTCAGGTTTTTTCTTTCTGTGCAGGGGCTGCCTGCTGCGGAGCATTGACAGCTTTGCTTGTGCTGCTGCCATTGCTGCTGTTGCCATTGTTGCCGTTGCTGCTGTTTTCCCTTGTTATCACTGCTGCTGCGACAAGCTTGTCGCTTTCCTCAAGCTTCATTATCCTTACGCCCTGCGTGTTTCTTCCTATGACTGATACGCCTGTTACAGCCACCCTTATCGCTATCCCGTTCTTGCTGACAAGCATCAGCTCGTCGCTGTCTGAGACAGGCTTTATTACAACGGCTTTTCCGTTCCTGTCTGTTGCCTGTATGCTTATCACTCCTTTTCCTCCCCTGCTGATGTGCCTGTACTCGCTTATTGGCGTCCTTTTCCCATAGCCGTTCTCTGTCAGCGTAATCAGTGATTTCTTTTCATCAGCAACCACCATGCCTATAACTTCATCCCCATATTTGAGCCTTATTCCCCGTACTCCTTGTGCTGAGCGGCCTGATGCCCTTACGTCCTGCTCGCTGAACCTTGCTGCAAGCCCGTTCTTAGTCGCGAGGATTATGTCATCGCTGCCATTAGTCATCTCAACCCCTATCAGATTGTCGCCTTCTTCAAGGGTTATCGCAATTATACCCCCCCTTCTCGGCTTTGAGTAAGCAGCAAGGCTTGTCTTCTTTATTGTCCCTTTTATTGTGGACATTATAAGGTAATGGCTGCTGTCAAACCGCTTTACAGGCACGAATGCGGTTACCTTTTCTTCGCCAATCTCCAGCATATTGACTATTGCCTTGCCCATTGCCTGCCTTGCTGCCTCAGGTATCTGGTGGACCTTCAGCCAGTGGACAGTGCCTTTGTCTGTGAAGAACAGTATGTAGCTGTGCGTGTTGGCTATGAATATGCTTTCTACGAAGTCCTGCTCCCTTGTTTCGGTAGCTATGACGCCCTTTCCGCCCCTTTTCTGCTGCCTGTATGCATCTATGGACATCCTCTTGATGTAGCCGCTCCTGGTTATTGTCACAGCTACGTCCTGGGGTGTTATCAGGTCTTCTGTATCCATCTCTTCCGCCTCTGCCTCTATGGCCGTCCTTCTCCTGTCAGCATATTTTTGCCTGAGCTCTGCCAGCTCCGATTTTATTATTCCAAAAATTTTTGCTTCTGATGCCAGTATGCCTTTAAGCTCCACAATCATGGCTAAAAGCCCTTTGTGCTCGGACCTGACTTTTTCCTGCTCAAGCGATGCCAGGCGCTGAAGCCTCATGTCAAGTATAGCCAGTGCCTGCTTCTCAGTTACCCTGAATCCCTTTAGCAGAGCCTGCTTTGCAGCTGCCGCATCCATGGAATCACGTATTGCCTTTATGACGGCATCTATGCTGTTCAGTGCAATTATTATTCCTTCAAGTATGTGCGCCTTTTCCTCTGCCCTGCTGAGGTCAAACTGCGTCCTTCTTGTTACAACTTCCTTCCTGTGGCTTACGAAGCTCTGTATGAGCTCATTGAGAGCCAGCGTTTTCGGCTCGCCGTTGACCAGGGCTATCATTATGATGCCGAACGTCGCTTCAAGCTTTGTATGGGTGAAAAGCTGGTTCAGGACAATCTCCGGATTTGAGTCCTTTTTCAGCTCAATCACTATCCTCATGCCTTCCTTGTCGCTCTCATCCCTGAGATCAGAAATTCCTGAGATCTTCTTTTCATGGACCATGTCCGCCATTTCCTCTATGAGCTGAGCCTTGTTTATCTGAAAAGGCAGCTCAGTGACGATTATGCGCTGCCTGTCCTTATGGGCTTCAACTTCTGTGCGCGCCCTTACAGTAACCAGCCCCCTGCCTGTCCTGTATGCCTGCTTAACTCCCTGAAGCCCGCATATTATGCCCCCTGTCGGGAAGTCAGGGGCTTTTATGTGCAGCATCAGGGCATCAACATCCATTTCCCTGTCGGCTACATGGCTTTCTATATATGCAGTTACAGCATCCGCAACCTCCCCGAAGTTGTGCGGCGGGATGTTTGTCGTTCCAACAGCTATGCCTGAGCTGCCGTTTATCAGGAGATTCGGAATCTTTGTAGGCAGAATTACAGGCTCCATGAGGCAGGCGTCAACATTCGGAACAAACTCAGCTGTTTCCCTGTCAATGTCTGCAAGCAGGTCCTCTGCAATGCTTGAAAGCCTTGCCTCAGTGTACCTTATTGCGGCAGCGGAATCGCCGTCCACGCTTCCCCAGTTGCCCTGCCCGTCAATCAGCGGATACCTCAGGGAGAAGTCCTGCGCCATCCTCACCATCGTGTCGTATACTGCGATGTCTGAGTGCGGATGGTACTTTCCAAGGCAATTATGTGAGATAACTCCGTTTGCAACGAATTCATGGTCATTTTCTACCTGAACATCATAAGTTTCTTGTGCCTTAGCGGGCTCAATTTTGTCAACAGCTACGAAAAACAAATTATCCCGGATTACACTTTCAATGAAATTCGCCTTTTTCGATCCTAATTTACTTAGTTTGTCTTTTATTCCCCAATCCAGCATTTGCCTGCGACCCAAGACCTTTTCCTTAAGATTCTTTGAGTATCTTATTTTGCTTCCGCCAGAATATTTGATGCCTAATCTGAACTTGCCTCCTGATGCATCAGAATACCACCCTCCGCCAAGGTGAGCTGCGCTTAGCTCCTCAAATATTAGCCTTCCAGAATATGGGACTGCATCAAATTCTGTCTGCTTCAAATGTATTTGGCCGATCTTTTCTGCCCTGGCTGCTTTGCTCTCAACCAAGAGCTCAAGATTTTTTGCAAGAGCAAGACAATTGTGAGAGGAAAATTCCAAAGAAAAGAAGGGCATTTTGCCCATTATTTCCTTGCTGTTTGAAAATGAAGGCCGTAAATTGTCATCCCTGTATTTCATCCCCAGTATTCCCAAATGCAACATCATGACCTGAAGCTGGTCGATTAATTTTTCAGATACAGAGCCGTAGTGGATAACGGATCTTGATTTATGAACCGACCCATCCCCGTCAACCAGCCCGCTAACAAATGAAAAAATCACTTTTTTAGGCGATCTTAATATTTGAGCAGGTATTCTCTTAGAGTAAGCTGAAATATTATGCAGCTTAAGGCTTTCCACAAGAAAGCTGTTTAATTTACTGCTGTTAATCCTTATCTGATATGCCTTCCTTAAAACAACAATTCCATACTGTTCAAAATCATAATCCTTGTTTTCAACAACTGCCGCATAGCCAAATTCATCTGCCAGAACCCGCTTTACGCGATCTATTGATTCCTTGCTTGTAGAAAAAAAGAAGAGCCTGTTTTTGGCAAGTTCAAGCCACCCATCTGATATCAAGAGGCCAAGGATGTATGCAATGGAGGCGCCCAGGAAAATCTTCCTTCCTGCAAAGGTTCCCAGCTCAATGTTTTCCTTAATATCAGGGTATTCTGCCTTTAAAACCAAATAATCCCCTTTAATTAAATCCTTGGCTTCTTTCCACTCAAATTCAAGATTTTTGCCGAGAACTTTGAACTTTTGGGAAAGCGTGACTGTATTTTGCAGGCCATTCATCAGCTTGACAGATAAAAGCTGCTTCTCTGGCATGATATATAGCTCTGAAACTGATTTAAGCCCGTTTTGAGTATAAACGTTGTCGCTTCGCTTTACATCCTGAATAGGCAGGATTCCTCTTTCAGTGAGCACCAAAGTATCCTTCACAAAGCACTCACCCACAATCCTCGCACTCTTCCTGTACGGCTTGTTGTGCAGCAGACCCAAATCATGGTACATGGCATAAAGCACGCGCCTATGCACAGGCTTAAGGCCGTCTCTTGCATCAGGAAGCGCCCTTGCAACAAGGACAGACATGGCGTAGTCAAGGTAAGAAGTCTTCATCTCCTCATCTATTTCCCTGGAAATAATTCTGCCTGTGGAATCCATTTTGTCGTCGTCAAAACAGATTTTTCCGAGCTTTAAAAAGGTTTGGATTAATTAAGGGCAGTTTTACGGAAAACAGCATAGATTCCGCGCGCATCGCTGCTGACTTTGAGGCTTTCTTTCTTCCAGCTTATCTTCCCAAACCTTTTTGCGTATGCGCACGCTGCAAGAAGGCAGTAGCTTTCTATGGCAAGAGACAGCCTTGGAAACCTTTCCAGCATTCTTTTGGCAAAGCCCATAAAAAGCCTGCGGCCATATATCCTTGCAAAAAAGCCATCCTCAGCATAGCACTCAAGCTGAAAGCCCTCCTCATTCATTATGCGCTGCAGGGCTTCCGGATCGTATCTCCTGAAATGCCCAGCCATGACATCGCCCCTGCTCCAGTGCTTCTGGTTTACAGGGACGGATATGAAAAGCCTGGCACCTGACCTCATTATGCTGTTTAAAGTCGCCAGCATCTGCCTGTCATCCTGAATGTGCTCAAGCACTTCAAATGCGCACACCACATCAAAGAAGCCCTTCTTGGCAGCAAGCTCGTCCTGGCTCAGGACATTGCCGCCTTTTTCTGACAGCGTTTTTGCAGCGGCACTGCTTATCTCCAGAAAGTACGAGCCCCTGATCGGCACTTTAGGCCTTCTCCCGGGACCGATTTCAAGTATCCTTGAATCCTCTTTCAGGCTGCCGCGTATCGCGCCCCACACAGGCCATATGTCATGGCTGAGAAGCCTTGAATTCTTCCACACCCTGTCGTAAAATTCCTGATTGTAACCACTGCTGATGTTGCCACCGATTGCCTGCATATGTTATTTTCCGGTTCACTGGTATATATTGTTTTCGCATCATGGCAAACCTTATAAATGGGCGCGGCAAAAAAGAAAGTTATGCGAGAGAGCCTAAAGCTAAATGTGACAAAGGCAGCCGGGATTGCTGCAAGGCGCGCTGCGATTGCGAAGGAAGCTGCAGGGAAAAAGGCTGATGCTGCCATGAAGAAGGCAAATCACGAGCTGCACTGGGCAGGCCCTGTCATCCTCACAACCCTTGGTCTAATCTGGCTTTTGCATGGCTACGGGCTTCTTCCTTCGCCTCTTAATGTGCCGTGGCTCGGGGCTGTTCTTCTGGTTCTAGGTCTTGTGCGCCTTGGAATGTATTTCATGGGGCATTACTGAGAATGCTGAGCAGCATGATTTTTTGGCATTTTTTGGCAAAACATTTAAATAATATGCATCACAGGAAAGCGCCATGTGCCTTTCAAGGTATGCAAAGCAGTATAGCGGATATGCCGCATTGTTCCTGCGCCTTGCAATAGGAATAATCTTTATTGCACATGGCTGGCAGAAGTTTTCTTTCGGCATTCCGGCAATTGCCGGGTTTTTTGAAAGCATAGGACTGCCTGGCTTCATGGCAGGGCTTGTTGCTTCTGTTGAGCTTGTTGGAGGAGTGCTGCTCATCCTCGGGCTTTTCACAAGGTATGCTGCTCTGCTGCTTTCAGCTGTCATGGTTGTTGCGATAGTCAAGGTGAAGCTGGCAGTCGGGCTTATCGCCCCGCAAACAGCAGGCATGCCCGGAATGGAGCTTGACCTCGCCATTCTCGCAGGAAACCTCGCCCTTGTTGTTCTCGGAGCCCAAAAGCTGAGCATTGACAATGACGTGCTGAAAAGGGAGTTCTGACATCATGAGAAAGCTCATAAGGTAGTCATGTTGCCCTCAACCTTATAGCTCCTGCCGCAGTAGACGCACTCTTTCTTTTTGCCCTTAATGCTGCCTGAAGGCATGTACTTCATCTTATTGCTGCATCTGGGGCACTTGAGGAGTAGTGTTTTGTTCATTTTGTTTTTGTTCGGGTTGCTGGGGTTTCTGTTCCTGAGCTTTCTGTTCTTCCTGAAGCTGCTGCTGTTGCTGCGGCTGTTCCTGTTGTTCTGGCTTTTCCTGCTGATGTTCAGGCTGTTGCTGCTCTTGCTTCTCTTCCTGCACTGGCTCAGCCCCTTTTGCCTTCTTTTCTGCAGCTTCCCTGAATCCCTTAAACCTGTCTTTAATCTCCGCCTCGCTGTGGACGTCAAAGTAGTCGTAGAATCGCTGAGTCAGCTTTATCAGCTGCGTCCTTCCGTGCTTCTCGCGCGATATGAAGCCCGCGCCCTCTATCTCTGCTATGTGGTCGTATGCCTTGTTCGTCCTGAGCCTTATGACGTCTGACTGAAGAACAGGCGCTTTCCACGCCACGACTGCAAGGGTCTCTATCATCGTCTTCGTCAGCTCTGCGTCCGGAACAATTTTCCTGACTATGGGAGAGTATGCCTCCCTTACAGTGAGCTTCCAGCTGAGTTTACTCTTGACCCACGCATCTACTCTTTACTCAGTAACATCAGACAGACAGTTTTAGAGAACTGGGAAAAAAGAAAAAGAACTGCAGAAGATC
>JACPIG010000051.1 GCA_016188205.1 Candidatus Woesearchaeota archaeon | reverse complement strand
TAAAAACATAAAGGATGCTGTAAGTGGATATATAGAAAGCCTAAAGAAGCACAATGAGCCAATACCTCCACCAATAGAAGAAGAAGTGGTGGAGATAAGTGCCTAAACTGCCTGCGCTTTCTGGAAAAGAAATAGTTAAGGCTTTGGCCGAATTAGGCTATGAGGCTGACCATCAAACAGGCAGCCACATAATTTTGCGGCAGAAAGACGAGCCGCATAGGCGGCTTACTGTTCCTGACCACAAAGAAGTTGCGAAAGGAACACTACGGGCAATAATCAGGCAGGCAGGAATGACTAGAGAAGAATTTTTAAGGCTTCTATAGCGCTTCTACCCCCTATTCCTGCAAATCCTTTTTAAAACAGAGCAGATTAGAAGCCACTATGCAGCCCAAACAGTCTGTTAAGTTCAGCAATCCTGACAGCAACGTTGCTGTCTGCACGCTTTGGACTCCGCTTGAAATCGTTGACAGGCACATTGACAGCAGCAGCTATGCTGTCATAGGCCAGCTTTATTCAAAGGATTCGGGGCTTAACACTGTTCTGCGCTACTGCCTTTCAAACAAGAAAGTCAGGTACATTGTTGTCTGCGGCCAGGACAGGACACAAAGCGGGCAGGCTCTGATATGCCTGAGGGAAAAGGGCGTTGATGAGAAAAGGCAGGTTATAGGCGTTGTTGGCGCTGCTGTGGATAAGGAAATTCCTTTGGCTGCGATAGGGCGATTTAGGAAAAACGTGGAAGTAATTGATGCCAGGGGAATAACCGAATACGCCAGGCTGAAAGAATTGATAAGTAACCTGCCAAAGAAAGGCAGCTATGGCAAGCCTGAGGTTTTTCCCGAGGCGAAGATAGATGTTCCTGAAAACTTTCCCGCAGACCCTGTTTTCAAGGTGCGCGCAGCGACTGTTGGAGAGGCGTGGCTTCAGGCAATAAGTATCGTTATGAAGTTCGGCGTGCTTAAAGAGTCTCAGCACGGCGAGAAGCAGAAGGAGGTAGTCTGCCTTGTTGCCGTGATAACAGGCGAAGACGTTAATAAGATAAGCTGGCAGCCGTATTTCACTTTTCCGAAGGAGGAGCTTGACGCTTATTATCCGCAAGTGCTTTCTGACCAGAAGATTCCGGAGCTTTCCTACACATACGGGCAGCGGCTTGCAGGCCATAAGGGCATTGACCAGCTGGGGAGGATGGCGGAGAAGCTTGTTGAGGCGCCGCATACGCGCAGGGCAATTGCCTTTACGTGGGACGTGGAGCTTGACACTGACAGCAAAAACCCGCCGTGCCTTAGCTTAGTCCAGGCGCTTGTTCAGGGAAAAAGGCTTTGCCTTATTGCTTACATAAGGAGCAATGACGTTTACGGTTCGTGGCCTAAAAACGCTTTTGCGCTTAGGAAGCTTCAGCAGCAGCTCTGTGAAAAGACAGGCAACAAAATCGGGGAGCTTGTCATTATCTCTGCAAGCGCCCATGTTTATGAGCGCCATTTCAGGCAGGTGGCTGAGCTTTTGCACGATTATCCTCTCGGTAAAAGCATAGGTTTTGAGCTTCCGAGAAGCACAGGCAACCTTGACCCGAGGGGGAATATCCACATAGAGACTGAGGGTGGGGAAGGTGGCTGCATTAAGATTAGTCATCTTGCTCCTGACGGCAAACGGCTTGAGTCGTTCTCTGCTAAAACAGCCGAGGAAGCTGCGAGGTGGCTTATACTGGAGCAGAAAATCAGCGACGTAAGCCACGCCCTTTACATTGGCCAGGAGCTGATGAAAGCAGAGCTCGCATTAAAAAAAGGGCTGAAGTATGTTCAGGATATGCCTTTTTCTTGTTGTTAAGCAGCTTTGATGTCTAACAAACCTAATGTTCCTTGTCTTCCAGGCATATCATAGTCGCCACCAGAAACTTGGAGCTGTACACAATACTTTTGTTCATCAAGACGTCGCAGCAAAGTTGTCAAAGGCATGCCCACCAACGCATGTATTGATGAAGTTTCAAGCGTATGTGAAATGACATCTCTCAAGTCGGCTCTTAAATAATATGGGCTAAGACTACATCCATGCCTTTTAGCAGCGTTAGATGAAACTTGCTCCACCAGTCTTTCGTAACGCTCCATTCCTGCCATACGGTTTTGCGTTTCTGTAGAAACTATTGCGGATAGCCCTATGTGAAATGCTAATAAGGCATCTGTTCTTGAGTGGGCGTGTTGGTGAAGCCTTGTGATTTCATCATTTATGACTGCTTGTGCAGCAGCGTATCGCTGTAAGCCTGCCAAGGCACAAGTTTGCAGAAGTCTGGATGCAGGGTAGTGGCCGGGTTCGGCAAAGTATGGGTACTTAGACATACCTTCGGTGTTCCGTGTTTCTGCATGGAATCTGTGCCATTCATAGGTAGACAATTGGGTTGCTCCGGCCAGAGCACTTTCAAATTGTGCAGTATTCAAGCCGTTTAATATTTCATCGATACCTGCCATTTTACTTGTGGTAGTCCTGATTGATTTATATATTTTGCGCATCTATTTTTCAGTTCCGCCGCATTGCCACAACCTTTTTATAAATTGCAGATTAACCGGTTTTACATGAACAAGGTTGTCGCTATTGTCGGCATGGCTGGCTCTGGGAAGAGCACTGCTGCAGGGTTTTTTGAGAAGAGCGGCTATGCCAGGATAAGGTTTGGTGACGTGACTATGGATGAGCTCATGAGGCGCGGCTTGGCTGTTAACGAGGAGAACGAGTCAGTGGTTAGGGAAACGCTAAGGATTGAGCAGGGGATGGATGCCTATGCGAAGCTGAATGAGCCCATGATAAGTGCTGCTTCAAAAAAGGGCAATGTTGTCATTGACGGGCTTTACAGCTGGCAGGAATACATTTACCTTAAGCCAAAGTTTCCGGGCTTGTTGCTTTTGACGGTTTATGCCTCGCCCAAGACGCGCTACATGCGCCTTTCAGGCAGGAGCGTAAGGCCGCTTTCCGATGAGGAAGCAAATGAGCGTGACCGTGCTGAGCTTGAGAACCTTAACAAGGGCGGTCCGATAGCTATGTCTGACTTCACAATTATCAATGAGGGCGCTCTGGAAGACCTCCAGAGGAGTGTCTCAGCATTCATCAGGAGGCTTGCGTGATGTCTTCGGGTGCGCAGGGTGCAAAGCTGACGTGGACAGGGTATTTCATTGAGGTTGCGAAGCTTGTCGCAAAGAAGAGCTCATGCGCGAGGCGGCAGACCGGCGCAGTGATTGTCAGGGATAACATGATTATCTCTACCGGCTACAATGGCACGCCGAGGGGCGTGAAAAACTGCAATGAGGGCGGCTGCGAGCGCTGTAACAGCCCCGGTGTGCAGAGCGGCTCAAACCTTCATGAGTGCCTTTGCGTTCATGCTGAGGAAAACGCGATTGTTCAGGCAGCTTATCAGGGCATCAGCACGAAAGGTTCTGTTCTGTTCACCAGCCTGTGCCCCTGCCTTTACTGTGCGAAAACGATTGTCAATGCAGGAATCAGGAAGGTCTTCTACAACCAGGCATACGCAATGGACGCCGCAACCATCAGTCTTTTCAGTGAAGCCGGTGTTGAGATTGAGAAGTATAGTAACTGACAAAAGTTTTCATACATAAATGTTAGTGTATAATGGCAAAGTCAGGTTGTGTGTGTTGAAACAGGGTCTCAGTTAGTAAGCAAGCGAGTGCAAGCAACAATGCTGGCGAAGCGGGGGTTGCCCCCTTCGGGGTGCTGAGAGCTTTTGCCGCAGCAAAAGCGTCCAGCCATTGTTGTTGCTTGCACAATCAGAAAATTTCCCACTTAACTTGACTTCGCCGTGTATAATCATTTATGATTTCTTCTGCCAGTTGTAGCCCCTTACCTTTGCTGACTTTCCGTATCCGC
Organism: Candidatus Woesearchaeota archaeon; assembly: GCA_016188205.1. Lineage (GTDB taxonomy): Archaea > Nanobdellota > Nanobdellia > Woesearchaeales > UBA10216 > JACPIG01. The sequence continues at coordinate 3,593 of JACPIG010000051.1, read as the reverse complement.
AGCTGCCGCACTTTGCCTTGCCCAGATTATAGCTTTTTTCGCCGCAGCGTCGGCAGTATATCATGTTCTTCTTTCCTGATTTCTTGCCCATAGAAGGCGTTCCTTTTGTCATCTTATTTGCCTATTCCGGAGAAATGATTATTATCGTGTCTCCCCTTATGAAGACGTTTCCAAGCTTTCTCTTTGTTTCGCCGTCAACCCTTTCTTCAGCATCATCAAGAACTATGTTTACGTGTATGTCAAATGCCTTCAGCTTGCCCACGTACTGCTTGCCGCCTTTCAGCTCAACCAGAACTCTTTTGTTGCGCGAGTTGTTTAGCGCATCCAATGGCCTGTCTGTTTCCATCAAAAATCCCCCAAAATGTGTTGTGAAAGAAAGGAATCCGCCCAGTATATAAAGTTTGTTGTTGCGCTATAAGAAAAAATCGGGTTCCGAAAACTGGCAGACGAACCCGAGATTGCTGCGAAGCCAGTTTCTTATTAAACTAATCTGATATTTAAACCTTTCTATAAAACCGCCGCAATATTTCCGGATTTTTCGTAAAAATGCTTATCGCTTACTAAAAAAATGTTGATTTTTCCGAATCAGGCACTGATCTTTCCGCTTTTTTCGTAAGTTTTCCGATAAAACTGGGCGAGGAGTTATTAGTTACCAATACGATTTTGCAGATGTTGGGCAAAGCCGGGTTGGCGGAAATTGGCAGACGCGCCTGCCTTATAAGCAGGTGGCTGCGAAGCCTTAAGGGTTCGAAGCTTTGCAAAAAGCGAGGTTCCCTTACCCGGCGCCCAACACCAACCGCAAATATTATAAACAGCCTGTTAACACCTCTGTTGCATGATTGCCCAGCACAGGTCAAGGAGGAAGCCAAGCAGCGGAAGGTACAAGAAGGCAAGGGATAAGCGTCTTTATGAGCTGGGCAGCGAGCCCACCCATACGAGGCTTGGCGCAAGGATGCTGAAGAGGTCAAGGGCGAGGGGCGGCAATGTCAAGCTCAGGGTGATAAGAAGCGATGTTGCGAATGTTCTTGACACAAAGACAGGGAAGCATAAGCTTGCAAAGATAAAGACTGTTGCTGACAACCCGGCCAGCAAGCACCTTGTCAGGAGAAACATTATCACGAGGGGCGCAATTATAGAAACGGAGCTTGGAAAGGCAAGGGTTACAAACAGGCCCGGGCAGGAAGGGAGTGTTAACGCGGTTCTGCTGAAGTAAGCATATGGCTATGAAAACCTTTTTCATCGCTGCAAAGCTCAATGTTGATGTTCTTCTTGAGGATGGGCACATAAGTCAGCTTCCACAAAGTATCGGTTTGTCAACAAATATCCAGCACGCCCACAAGCTTGACGAGTTGAAAGCTCAGCTTGAAAAGGCAGGAAAGGCAGTAACTGTAATAAAGGGCTTTCATTCAAGGGCTGAGGGGCAGGTTTACGGCTGCGACTTCCCTTCTGCCATTGGCAGTAATGACGAAATTGAGGCTGTGCTTTTTGTTGGAACAGGGAGGTTTCACCCGCGGGGCATGTTCGGCTCTAAGAAGCCTGTTTTCATTTACGACCCTGTAAACAGGCATTTCTTCCTGATGGACCCGAAGGATGCTGAGAAGGAGGAGCGAAAGGCGAGGGTTGCTATGCTTAAGTTTCTTCACGCGACAGAGGTTGGGGTTCTTGTTTCAACAAAGCCCGGGCAGCTTCACCTTAAGGCAGGCGAGGCGCTGAAAAGGATTTACCCTGACAAGAACTTTTATTTCCTTGTTTGTGACACTCTGGACTTCACAGAGCTGGCAAACTTCACATTCATTGATGTTTTCGTAAATACCGCGTGCCCGAGGCTTATGGAGGACTATGACAAGTTTGATAAGCCGATAATAAACATTGAAGAAGTGATGCAAAGCCTCAGTCCTGAGCAGAAAGAATTAAAAAATCACAGTTATCCTTTATACACGCAGGTTGTCTGATGCCTGCTTGAAAGAACTTGCTTAAAAAGAGGTGCGTGATGCCTTTTGCCGTTACCCATGTGCTTGTGCCGCTTATACTTTCAGATATTTACAGGGATTTCACAAAGAAGGGCAGGAAGCTCCTGACAAGGCGGATGGCTTTGTTTGCAGGCATCTCAGGGCTTATACCTGACATGGATATTCCTGTGTTCCTTGTCCTTTCCCACTTCAGCAGCATTCCGATAACCAGTGTGCACCGCACAATCACGCATTCCCTTTTCCTTCCCCTTTTCGGGCTTGCGCTGTTTTTCCTGTTAAGGGCTTTGTTTAGCAAGAAGTCATGGCACATGTATGCCTTGATGTTTGCCTTCGGCACCTTCAGCCATATTGTTCTTGATGGAGTAATCAACGGCACTGTGATGCCCTTTTACCCCTTGAGCCTTGCAACATTTGGTCTGGACATTGTCAGAGTGCTCGTACCCGGGGCGGTTACTGGCTCAGACCTGCCTTACAGGCTTACGCTTCTTGCAGGGCTTGATGCCTTGCTTCTTGTTGTGTGGCTTGCCTATGAGGAGTGGAAGAATAAGATAAGGGATTATGTATGATTATTTCCTCATTTCCTTCCTCAGCATCTTCATCTCGTCCAGAAGCTCGTGCGTTATTTCCTTCAGCAGCCTTGTTTCATCTGTGTGCTCCTTGATGACAAGCGAGAGCTCTTCCTTTACGTCTGCATTAAGGCTTGCGATGATGACGAGTATGAGCAGCGAGAGCCAGTTGAGTATTGCTATGAGCATTAGCCAGCTCAGCTTTCTGTCTGTGCTGAAAAGCAGCTGGATGAAGTAAAACCCGACTGCTATCGTGGCAAGCCCTATTGCGAGAGTTGCCTTTTCAAAGAATGTTGTCCTTTTTATTGCTTTAGCCAGCCATTCAGGCATCCAAACCCCTCTTTTTGCTTTGTATGTTCTGCCCGGAGTATTTAAAATTTTGGTATCGTAAATTGCGGCAATCGGTCAAATACTTATCGCGCAATTTACGAGAGTAGAATTGCGCCAATAATTTCACTAATCAGCGCAATTCTCTATATCAAACTGTCCGAATGGCGTGCAAAACATTTATATAAGTCCATTATGTTTCGCGTTTTATGGGTTTGAAGAAGCAGATTGAGGCTGAGCACGAGGAATTGCAGCAGGAAATAAGGCGCACAAAGCTTCCAAGGGGCAGGGAAACCTTTGGAATTGTTGAGCAGCGGCTTGGCGGCACAAGGATGCGCGTCAGGTGCCTTGACAGTAAGACAAGGATTTGCCGTATTCCCGGCCGCTTCAAGAGGAAGCTCTGGGTGCGGGAAGGGGATACTGTCCTTGTTGAGCCGTGGGAGCTTTCAGGCGAAACAAAGGGGGATGTTGTTTTCAAGTACAGGAAGGCTCAGATTCAGTGGCTCAGGAAGACAGGCCATCTCAAGGAGATGGGCGAGTTTGAGGAGTTCTAGCAAAATAAAGTATCATCAGCCCCGTTCCTATTGTAAGCGCGGAGTCCGCAATGTTGAACGCGGGCCAGAAGCTGAAGGCAATGAAGTCTGTGACGTAGCCAAGAAGTAAGCGGTCAATTATGTTTCCTGTTGTGCCTGCAAGTATCAGTGCAACCCCTGTTTTGGCGTAAGCCGCG